>JALYMN010000081.1 GCA_030773675.1 Actinomycetota bacterium | reverse complement strand
GGCCGCCGCCGACCGGGCGGCGCAGGCCCTCGCGGACGCGCTGGCCGGGTGCGGCCGCCCGTGGGTGCTGTCCCTGGGTCCGCTCCCGCACACCGACCCGTTCCTCGACGCGCTCCACCGGCGGCTGCCGGACGTCGTCGTCGTCGACGCCGACCCCGTCCCGCTGGTCCGGCCGCCCGCCCTGCCGCACGCCTGCACCGACCCGTCCGACTGCACCACCTTCAGCGTCAACCTGCGCAAGAACCTGCGCAAGGCGGCGAACCGGCTGCGGGCCGACGGGCGCTGCGCCGAGCTCCGCTTCGTGCGCGACGGGGAGGAGGTCGAGGGCTGGCTGGACCGCCTCTGGGAGCTCCGCTGCCGCCGGGACCGCCTGGTGGGCCGCCTGCACGCCGATCCCGGGCGGGCCGCGGAGCGGTTCTGGCACGCCGGCCTGCGGACCCTCGCGGCGCTCGGCGAGGTCGAGCTCGGTCTGCTGCACATCGACGCGCAGCTCGCGGCCTACGTGCTGGCCGTGCAGGACGCCGCCGCCTGCCGGGTGCTCGAGGGGCGCTTCGACAGCGCGCTGTCCCGCTACAGCCCGGGCAAGCTGCTCGAGGCCGAGCTGGTGCGACGGGTGGCGTGCGGAGCGCGCCGCCCGGTGGACTGGATGAACGGCGTGGCTCCGCACAAGCTCGTCGCCGCCACGGACGTCCAGCCGATGCGCGAGCTGCACGCCGCCGGCGGCAAGCCGGGGCTGACCGACGCTCTGCCCTACCCCGAGGCGCTGCCCGGCCGAACGCGCTGAGCCCGGCCGGACGGGGGTCCCGCCGCAGGCACCGTCAGGCCGAGGCCGCCCGAGGCCAGCAGCCAGTCGAGCTCGACGGCCGGGACGGGCCGGCTGATGTGGTGGCCCTGTGCGGCGTCGCAGCCGTACCGCCGCAGCTCGGTGAGCGCGGTGGCGTTCTCGACGCCCTCGGCGACGATGCGCAGTCCGAGGCTGTGGGCCAGCGCGACGGTGCTCGCGACGATCGCCGCCGCGCGCGCGTCGTCGGCCATCGAGAAGATGAACGAGCGGTCGAGCTTGAGCTCGTCGACGGGCAGCTCACGCAGGTAGGCGAGCGAGGAGTAGCCCGTGCCGTAGTCGTCGATGCTCACCTGCGCGCCCAGCTGGCGCAGCTCGCTCAGCACCTCCCGGCCCCGCTGCCGGTCGGCCATCAGCGTGTCCTCGGTGATCTCGATCTGCAGCGCGCTCGCCGGCAGGCCGGCGGCCGCGAGCAGCCCGGCGATGCGCCCCGGCAGGTTGGCGTCGACGACCAGGGCGGACGGCAGGTTCACGGCGACCGTCAGCGGGGTCGCCCGGGAGGCCCACTGGGCCGCCTGGTCCACCGCCTGCTGCAGCACGCTGGCGGCGAGCGCCGGCATCAGCCCGGCCGTGATGGCCAGCGGCAGGAAGTCCGCGGGGTAGAGCAGGCCGCGGGTGGGGTGCTCCCAGCGCACGAGCGCCTCGACGGTGCGGACGCCGCCGGCGTCCAGCTCCAGCTGCGGCTGGTAGTGCAGGGTGAACTGGCCCTCCTCCAGGGCGGTGTGCAGCTCCGCCACCGTCCGCAGCCGCGCCCGTCCGAGGTCCTCCCCGGTGCCCGTGTACAGCTCGATGTCCTGCTGGCCGTGCTTCGCGGCGTACATCGCCCGGTCGGCGTGGCGCAGCAGGTCCTCCACGCCGCGTCCGTGGCAGGGGAACAGGGCGATGCCGACGCTGGCCTCCACGTGCAGCGTGACGTCCTGCAGCCCGATCGGCTCGGCCAGCCGCTGGAGCAGTCGCCGTCCCGCGACGACCGCCCCCCCGGCGTCGGCCTCGGGGAGCAGCACCGCGAACTCGTCCCCGCCGAGCCGGGCGAGCACGGCGTCCGCGCGCAGGGCCTCGCGCAGGCGGCGCGCGACCTTGACGAGGAGGCGGTCGCCGGTGAGGTGGCCCAGCGAGTCGTTGACCTCCTTGAACCCGTCGAGGTCGATGACCAGCAGTGCCACCCGACCGGTCTGCCGGGGCCCGAGCATCACCTTGGCGTGCTCGTAGAACCCCCGCCGGTTGATCAGCCCGGTCAGCTCGTCGGTCCGGGCCTGCTCCCGGCTGCCCGCCAGGGATTGCACCTCGACGTAGGTCACGACCAGCCGCGCGACGGCGGCGAAGACGCTGGCTGCGCCGAGCCCCACGGCCAGCGCCGGGACGCCATGCCAGTGCCCCCACACGAGCAGGAGCACCGAGGCGACGGTCGCGAGGACCGGCACGGCGAGCACCGGCACCTTGGTCAGGACGCCGGGGGGCGACCAGGCGCGGGACAGCGGTGCCGGCGCCAGCGCCATGACCAGGGCGCCGAGCACCCAGACGGCATCCAGCGGCGTCCCGGCGCCGTACGTCGCGGCCGCGGACTGGAACAGGTAGACGATGTCCGCGACGAGGAACACCATCAGCCCCGCGGCAAGCACCCACAGCGACCGCCGTGGGCGCCCGGAGAGCACGACCAGCGCGACCACGACGAAGAAGAGCAGCAGCAGGTCGGCGACGGGGTAGGCGAGCGTCGTTGCCACCTGGGCCGGCGAGCCGCCGGTCGCCTCGAGCACCGGCCCCAGTGCCGCCGCCGCCAACGCCGCCGCGGCGAGACCGCCGACGAGCCCGTCCAGCCAGAGGCTGCGCGGGACGTCCCGCCGGCCCTCACGGATGCTCAGCAGCAGCGTGGCGAACGCGCACGGGTAGAACGCCAGGTAGCCCACGTCCGCCAGCGTCGGGAACGGGGCCGGGTCCAGCGGTCGGATCGCGATCGTCCAGTAGATGTTGCCGGCGGCGTAGAGCGCGAGGCCGGCCGCCAGCGCGAACCACGCGCGGCTGCGGCTGCGGGTCGGGCGCCGTGCCCTGTGCCAGCACAGCACCGGAGCAGCGGCGTACAGGACGTTGTTCACCACGCCGTCCCAGGCGGTGCTGTAGCCCGGCTGCGCCCGGACGCCGGGCAGCGTCGACACGACGAAGGCGGCCAGGACGCCGAGCAGCAGCCAGGCCCACGACGACGGACGAGCCGTCACACCTCTCGGCAGTCTGACCAACGTCCCTCCACGGTCCGCCGCACCCGCTCCGGCCCCGGGTCAGTCGGACCGCGCCCTCCGGACGTCGCCCGCCCGCCTCGTCGACGGTGTGGGCCCCCAGGAGGGTTTCCGCTCTGCGAGCCCTGTCACTCTGCCACGCCGCACCGCGGCGCTTGGTCGCAGGCCCCGGCGGTGCGGTCGTGGTCACCCACGCTCAGCCCCGACGGCGCCGCCGAGGCCGGGTAGCCGGGCGTCCACCGGGCGCGACCCCCAACCCGGCGCCTGCGCGTGAGCCGGCCGGTCGGCTCGGACGCTGGCTGCTCGCCCACCGGGTGCCGCCGGTCGGCCCGGAGGCCGACGAGGCGCACGCGCAGCCGCGGCCTGGTGGAAGGTCATGTGCCTGACCGGGGTCGAAGTACTTCTCGACGCTGTCCTACCTGCCCGGCATCGCCGCGCTGGCGGCCGGCGCGCTGTCGCCGCTGGCGACGCTGCTCATCGCGGTGCTGACGCTGCTCGGCATGCTGCCCATGTACCGGCGGGTGGCGGCCTCGCCCTGAACGCCGCGGTGGTCGCCACCGGGCTCGCCGAGGTGCTCGCGTATCCGGCGCTCCTGTCCGGCTGGACGGACCGCCTTGCCGCGGGCGGCAGCGGCGTCGGCGACCTCCTCGGACCGGCCGTCGTGGCGTTCCCGCTGCTCGTGCTCGGCCTGTCCGGCTTCGAGACGGGGATGTCGATGATGCCGCTCGTCGCCGCCGAGGGGCAGACGCCGGAGGAGCGGCTGCCGTCGCGCATCCGCAACACCCGGCGGCTGCTGACCGCCGCCGCGCTGATCATGAGCGTCTACCTCGTCGCCACCACCTCCATCACTACCGTGCTCGTGCCGCCGGCCGAGTTCGAGGAGGGCGGCGAGGCGTCGGGGCGGGCGCTCGCCTACCTCGCCCACGAGCAGCTCGGCGACGCCTTCGGCACGGCCTACGACGTCAGCTCGATCCTCATCCTGTGGTTGGCAGGCGCGTCCGCCATGGCCGGACTCATCAACATCGTGCCGCGGTACCTGCCGTCGTACGGCATGGCGCCGGAGTGGGGCCGGGCGGTTGGCCCGGTGGTGCTCGTCTACACCGCGGTGAGCATTGCGCTGACCGTCGCCTTCGAGGCGGACGTCGACGCGCAGGCGGGCGCCTACGCGACGGGCATCCTGGCGATGATGGTCTCCGGCGCGGCCGCGGTGGCGATCACCGCGCGGCGGCGGCGCCAGCACGGGGCGACGGTCGGCTGCACGGTCCTGCTCTACGCCCTGGCCGAGAACGTCCGGGAGAAGCCGGACGGCCTCGCCATCGCCGCGCTGTTCGTGCTGGGCGTCGTCGCCGTCTCGCTGGTGTCACGGGTGGCGCGGACGATCGAGTTGCGGGCGGACGCCATCGAGTTCGACGAGACGGCGCGCCGCTTCGGCCACCTGTTCCGCTGTCTGCTGCTCGGCTGCGGCGACACCGCCCCCCGTGGTGCGGGAGATCCTGCGCGAGGTCGAGCCCGACCCGGCCCGTCGCCCCGCCATCCACGTGGTGTGAGCGCGTCGCAGCCCGGACGGCGCCGCCCCGGACTGTCCGTCCGCGGGACATCCCGCCCGAGCGCGCAGGAGCCGCGCCCCTCGAGCCGCACCTAGCGTCGCGGGGCAGCCACCCCGACGCGCAGGAGGAGCCATGACGCAGCCGGCCGACAGCCCGGGCGACCCGGGCACGCCGACCCAGCAGGAGCGCCGGGAGGAGGCCTCGCGGCGCAACCCCGACCTCCACGGCGACGCGCTCGAGGCGCTCGCCGGCAACGAGGACGGCACCGGCCGCACGCCCGGGGCCTGACCCGGGGCCGCTCCTGGCACACCGGCTCACAGGCGACTCTCAGGGAGCGCCCAGCCGGCGCCCAGCCGGCGGGGGAACCATGGGGAGCACGCCCACCCCAGGAGTGCTCCGCGTGACGCAGACCAACCCCGAGGCCCGCCTGCTCGTCGTCGAGGACGACCCCAACATCCTCGAGCTGCTGTCGATGAGCCTGCGCTTCGCCGGGTTCGACGTGGCCACGGCCAGCACGGGCGTCGAGGCGCTCGAGCGGGCGCGCGCGTCGCGCCCCGACCTCGTGCTGCTCGACGTCATGCTGCCCGGCCTCGACGGCTTCGAGGTCGCCCGCACGCTGCGCCGCGACGACCGCGTGCCCGTCGTGTTCCTCACGGCCAAGGACGCCACGGAGGACAAGGTCCAGGGCCTCACCCTCGGCGGCGACGACTACGTCACCAAGCCGTTCAGCCTCGAGGAGGTGGTCGCGCGGGTGCGCGCCGTGCTGCGCCGGACCAGTCCGAGTGCGCCCGAGGAGCGCCCGTCGGCGCAGCTGTCGTTCGCCGACATCGTGCTGGACGACGACACGCACGAGGTCTGGAAGGCGGGCGCGGAGGTCGAGCTCTCGCCGACCGAGTTCAAGCTGCTGCGCTTCCTGCTGCAGAACCCGGGCCGGGTGCTGTCGAAGCGGCAGATCCTCGAGCACGTGTGGAACTACGACTTCGGCGGCGACGGCAACGTCGTCGAGTCCTACGTCTCCTACCTGCGCAAGAAGCTCGACATGACCGAGCCGCGGCTGCTGCACACGGTCCGCGGCGTCGGCTACGTCCTGCGCGTGCCGAAGACCGCACCGACCGGGTCGTGACGGGGCTCGGCGCGCGCACCCCCCTGCGTACGCAGGTGCTGCTGCTGCTGCTCGCCACCGTCGCCCCGGTGGTCGCGGTGACCGCGCTCGCCGGGACGGCCGCGCTGCGCAGCTACCTGCTGGACCGCGTCGACGACACGCTCGCGCAGAGCGTCCGCGACGCCCGGGGACCGGTGTTCGACGACGACGGGCCCGGCCGGCGCGGCCCGAGGCACGACCGGTCGGGCGACCACCCTCCGTCGCCGCGCTCCTTCGTCCGCGCGCTGTACGACGCCGACGGGGCGCTCGTGGGCGTGGACGAGGGCGGGCTGTCGGTCGAGGCGGCGGACGCTCCCGCCCTGCCCCGGGCGCTGCCGGAGCGCCCGTTCACCGTCCCCGCCCGCAACGGCGACGGCCGCTGGCGGGCGGTGGCGCAGCCCCTGGCGGACGGCAGGACCCTGCTCGTCGCGCTCCCGCTCGACGACGTCGACGACACGGTCCGCCAGCTGCTGGTCATCCACGGCGTGGTCGGCGTGGTCGTGCTCCTCGCCGCCGGGCTGCTCGGGTGGGCCGGCGTACGACGCAGCCTGCGGCCGCTGGGGACAGTCGAGGCGACCGCGGAGGCGATCGCTGCGGGCGACCTCTCCGTGCGGGTGCCGCCCGGCGACCCGCGCACGGAGGTCGGCAGCCTGGCCGCCTCGTTCAACAGCATGGTCGACCGGTTCGAGTCGGCGTACCGGGCGCAGCAGGCGTCGGAGACCGCGGCGCGGGCGTCGGAGGACCGCATGCGCCGCTTCGTCGGCGACGCCAGCCACGAGCTGCGCACGCCGCTCACCTCGATCCGCGGGTTCGCCGAGCTGTTCCGCTCCGGCGCGGTCGGCGAGGCCGACCTCGCCCGGGTGATGCGCCGCATCGAGGACGAGGCCTCGCGCATGGGGCTGCTCGTCGAGGACCTGCTGTTGCTGGCCCGGCTGGACCAGCAGCGTCCGCTGGTCCGCGAGCCCGTCGACCTGCTGACCGTCGCCGCCGACGTCGTCCACGACGCCGCCGCGGTCGCGACGGGCCACACCGTCCGGCTGCTGCCGCCCGGGTCCGGCGACCCGCTCGTCGTCCTCGGCGACGACGCCCGGCTGCGCCAGGTGCTCGCCAACCTCGTGGCGAACGCGACGACCCACACGGCCGCCGGCACGACCGTCGACGTGGCGCTGCGCCGGCAGGACGGCGGGCCGGTCGGCGGGAGCGGCGCGGCCGGCGAGGTGGTCGTCGAGGTCCGCGACGACGGGCCGGGCATGTCGCCGGACGTCGCGGGGCGGGCCTTCGAGCGCTTCTACCGGGCCGACGCCTCCCGCACGCGGGCGGGCAGCCCCACCACGGGCAGCGGGCTGGGGCTGTCGATCGTCGCGGCGCTCGTCGCCGCGCACGGCGGGCGGGTCGCCGTCGACAGCGAGCTCGGGCGGGGGACGGTGTTCACGGTCGCCCTGCCCGCGCGCTGAGCGCGCTCTCGTCCGCCAGCACCGCGGTCCGCCAGCCGCGCACGCTGCTCACCACTGCCAGCGCCTCCGCGCGGCGCAGGTCGTCGGAGGTGAGCGAGCGCTCGCGCAGCCGGCCGAGCTCGAGCAGCCGGCCGCGCTCGACGCCCGGCAGGCAGCCGTCGCCGGTGGGCGGCGTCCACCAGACCCCGTCGAGCCGGACTGCGAGGTTGGCGATCGTCGTCTCCGTCAGCGCGCCCCGCTCGTTCGTCAGCACCACGTCGTCGACGTGGGGGTGCCGGGTCGTCCGGTCCTCGTAGACCCGGCGGCGGGTCGTCTTGTGCCGCAGCCACCGGTCGGCGGAGTCCACCGGATCGGGATCGACCGCGAGGGTGACCGGCCGGTCGTCGGCGGGCGGCAGCGGCAGGCGCTCGACCCGCACCGACCCGTCGCGGCTGAGCAGCAGCCGGACGCGGCACGGCCGGCTGCCGCGCACCGTCTCCAGCACCCGCCGCCGCGCGTCGTCGAGGTCCAGCCGGAACCCGGCGTACCGGGCCGACGACGCGAGCCGCCGCAGGTGCCGGTCGAGGTGCCGCACGCCCTCGGCGGGGACGCAGGCCATCGTCTCCAGCAGATCGAGCTGCTCGTGCGGTGCGTGCACGATCGCGGCCTTGGCCTGCAGCTCGGCCGCCTCGGCGACCGGGTCGGAGTCCCAGGTGATGCCGCTGCCGGTGCCGTAGACCGCGGTCCCGCTCGCCCGGTCGACGACGGCGGTGCGGATCGCCACGCTGAACCGCGCCCGGACCGGCGCGTCCGGCGGCGCGACGACGCCCACCGCACCGCAGTACACGCCCCGCGGCGCGTCCTCGACGTCGCGCAGGACCTGCATCGCCCGCCGTTTCGGGGCTCCGGTCACCGAGCCGCAGGGGAACAGGGCGCGGAACACGTCGAGCAGCTGCGTGCCCGGGGGCAGCGTCCCGGCGACGTCCGAGGTGAGCTGCCAGACCGTCTCGTACCGCTCCGGCCGGCACAGCCCGGGCACCTCGACGCTGCCGACCTCGGCGACTCGTCCGAGGTCGTTGCGCAGCAGGTCGACGATCATGATGTTCTCGGCCCGCTCCTTGGGGCTGGCGAGCAGCCGCCGCAGCCGGTCCTCGTCCTCAGCCTCGTCGCGCCCCCGCGCGGCGGTGCCCTTCATCGGCCGGGTCAGCAGCCGGCGTCCGGACCACTCGAAGAACAGCTCCGGGCTCGCGCTCGCGACCACGTGCCGGCCCTCGTCCAGGTACGCCGCGTAGCGGGCGCGCTGGTTGTGCACGAGGTCGGCGTACAGCTGCAGCAGGTCGCCGGCGACGGCGCCGCGCACTCGGCTGGTCAGGTTGCACTGGTACACGTCGCCGGCGGCGATGTGCATACGCACGGTCGCGAGGTCGCGGGCGTACGCCGGCAGCGTCCAGTCGGGCCGCCAGGGCTGCGCCCGGTAGGCCCGGTCGCGCCCCGGGGGCACGGGCACGGGCGGCACTCGGGCGGGCTCGTCCCCGAGGCCGAACCAGGCCAGCGGCGGGCCGTCCTCGGCCGGTGCGCAGGTGGGCAGCACCGGGTCGAGCCCGGACGCCGCCTCGTAGGAGACGTGCCCGAAGGCCCACCGGCCCCGCCGGGTCGCCTGCTCGACCTCCTCGAGGACGGGCGCGACGTCGGCGGTGCGGTGCGCGACGAGCACCTGCCGCGGCTCGGCGAACAGCAGCGCGCTGCCGCCGACCAGGTCGTCGAAGCGGGCCCAGGGCGAGCCGGCCGACGCGTGCACCCGGAGAGCCTAGGGACGGCACCCGCGGCGCACGGGTCGAGGTCGGTCGTGGCAGCGTGCAGCGGCGCCGCCCGGCGTACGGTCGGCCGACCACCCGAGAGGAGCCCCGCGGTGAGGCTCGCCACCGTCCGCACGTCCACCGGCACCCGCGCCGTGCGGGTCAAGGGGGACCAGCAGATCGACCTGGGCGTCCCGGACGTCGGCGCGCTGCTGGCGCTGTCCGACTGGCGGGCCCGGGCGGGTGCGGAGGGCGACACGACGACCGCCGCCGACGTCGACCTCGCCCCCGTCGTGCCGCGGCCCGGCAAGATCGTCTGCGTGGGGCTCAACTACGCCAACCACATCCGGGAGATGGGCCGCGAGCTGCCCGGCCACCCCACCCTGTTCGCCAAGTACGCCGAGGCGCTGATCGGACCGCGCGACCCCGTCCAGCTCCCGCCGGAGTCGGACGCCGTCGACTGGGAGGCCGAGCTCGGCGTCCTGATCGGCCGCGCGGCCCGCCGCGCCGACGAGCAGGAGGCGGCGGCGGCCATCGCCGGCTTCACGGTCGTCAACGACGTCACGGCGCGGGACTGGCAGGAGCGCACGCTGCAGTGGCTGCAGGGCAAGACGTGGGAGGGGACCACCCCCGTCGGACCGGTGCTCGTCACCCCCGACGAGCTGCCCGGCGGGGTCCGGCCGGTGCTCACCCTGCGCTGCGAGGTCGACGGCGAGACGGTGCAGCAGAGCACGACCGACACCTCGTCTTCGACCCGGTCGCGCTCGTGCAGTACGTGTCCACGATCGTCACGCTGCAGCCCGGCGACCTCATCGCCACCGGGACGCCGGGCGGGGTGGGGCACGCGCGCACCCCGCCGCGCTACCTGCAGGACGGCGCGCGGCTGGTGACCGAGCTCGTCGGCGTCGGCCGCCTCGACAACCCCGTCCGGCGCGCATGACCCCGCCCGAGGACCGCGCCCGGGCGTGGCTGGAGCAGCAGACGGCCGTCCTGCTCGACGTGGCCGACCGGCTCTCCGACGACGACCTGGCGGCGCCGTCCGCCCTGCAGGGGTGGACGCGCACGCACCTGCTGGCCCACGTCGGGTTCAACGCCGAGGCGCTGCGCCGCCTGCTCGCCTGGGCGCGCACCGGCGTCCGGACGCCGATGTATCCGTCCAGGGAGCGCCGCGACGCCGAGATCGCCGGCGCGGGGCAGTGGGAGGCGGCGCGGGCGCGCGCCTTCCTCCGCGACAGCGCGGACGTGCTCGCCGCCGACCTGGCGGCGCTGCCGCCGTCCGCGCTCGACGCGGAGCTGGTGAACGCGCAGGGACGGCCGATCCCGGCGCGGGTGGTCCCGTGGATGCGGGTGAAGGAGGTCGTCGTGCACGCCGTCGACCTCGACGCCGGCACCACCTTCGCCGGCCTGCCGGACGACGTCTGCGGGGCGCTGGTCGGCGACGTGGCCGAGCTGCGGTCGGCCCGTGGCGACGGGCCGGCGCTGCGGCTGTCCGCCCCCGACGGGCAGGCCTGGACGGTGTGGCCGGCGCCGGCGCGCCGGTCGAGGTGCGCGCGGACCCGTGC
>JALYMN010000080.1 GCA_030773675.1 Actinomycetota bacterium | reverse complement strand
GGCAGGATCTGTCCGTGCTCCATGACCGCGCTGCCTGGCACCTCCTGCAGGAACAGGGCGAGGCTCTCGCGCGGCTCCCCCGTCACGTCGCTCCAGGCAGACGCCAGGGTCTCGAGGAGCTCGCGCTTCACCTCCGGTGACCGCCCCGCCCGGATGATCCCGACGAGCCGGCCGTACGGCACGGGTGTGTCGGCCGCGAAGACACTCCCGGCGGGCACCTCGTTGAATGAGATGGTGACGTACCGGGCCGGGGCGCCGGTGACGGACGTGTGCACCTTGGTCACCACGCCGGCGAGCTCCGCCTTCTTGTCGGCGCTGGGACTGCCCGCGGTCACGGTGAACTGGTAGAAGGGCATGAGACACTCCTCGTGTAGGGCTCCGGCACCTGCCGAGCAGGAAAGCGGCGTCCGCGCAGTCCGTCAACCACGACGTCGCCGCGCGCGCCAGCGCCGGCTCGCCGTCGGCCCCCGTTCCAGGCGTGCGGCACCCCGCTCGTCCAGGCCGCCGTCCAGCGGGCAGCGACCGCTGTCCGCCGGGTCCCCGGTCGACGTCGGGCGAGCAGGCCACCGCTCCAAAAGACCTACCCCGGCATCGGGCAGTGCCGCGACCTCCAGGCCGTGTCTCGGTCCCGGCAAGGTGGCGGGGGTCGCCGCTGCGGTCAGCACTAGGGTCGCCGGGTACCTGACCCCGGCCGAGGAGCCGTCGTGATCTACATAACCGTGAAGTTCCCGATCCGCCCGGAGAAGGCCGACCAGTTCATGGAAGCGGCGGCCGACTACACCGCCGCGACCCGCGCCGAGGAGGGCAACATCTTCTTCGAGTGGTCGCGCAGCCTGGACGAGGCGAACACGTTCGTCCTGCTCGAGGCCTTCCGGGACGCGGACGCAGGTTCCGCACACGTGGCGGGCCAGCACGTGAAGGACTTCTTCAACTGGGCCCCGGACTGGGTGTCGGCCAGACCGCAGATCATGTACATCGACAACCCCGACCTGACGGGCTGGGTCCCGATGGGCGAGATCGAACCCCGCGGGCAGTAGCCGCCTCCGCCCCGCGCCGCCGGCCCGCCCCACCCCGCGCCAAGCCGCAACGGGTGGGCTGCGGCAGCCGGTACGTGAGTCCAATACCGCGCGGACGAGCCCTCACCTGGGGACGCCGCTCGTGCGCGTCCACTCCGAGTGCCTCACCGGTGACGTCTTCGGCTCCCAGCGCTGCGAGTGCGGTGAGCAGCTGCAGCGCTCCCTGCAGCTCGTGGCGCAGGAGGGCGCCGGGGCTGTGGTGTACCAGCGTGGCCACGAGGGGCGGGGCATCGGGCTCACGGGCGAGCTGAAGGCGTACGTCCTGCAAGAGGCCGGGCCTCGACACCGTCGAGGCCAACCTCGCCCGGGGCCTGCCGGTGACTCCCGGGCCGACACGCCCGCGGCAGCCTTCCTCGCGGCGACCGGGGTGCGCACCGTGCGACTGCTGACCAACCCCGACAAGGTCACCGCGCTGCGTCCCTATGGATCGGCTGCCCGCATGTCGTCCCCGTGCCGGCGCAGCCGTGCGTCCACGACGCGCTACCTGAGCACCAGGCCCGACCGCACGGGGCGCTGCGGGATCGGGCCGACCTCGCCCTACGAGGACGCCCGCCGGCTGACAGCGCTGTCTGTCCGCAGTCCGCCGCACGGCTCACGGCTCGGCGGGGTGCCCGCCGTGCCGCTCGGCCGCCCACTCCCGCAGCGTCGCCGTCCGGACCTTCAGGCCGTTGGGTCCGTCCGTCATGGGCAGTCCCGGGACCAGGTGGACGGCCTCCGGCACCTTGAAGCGGGCCAGGCCGGCCGCGCACCACTCCTGCAGCTCGCCGACCGCTTCCCCCTCGCGCGGGACGACGAAGGCGACGGCCCGGGTGGCGCCGTCCGGGCCCTCCACCCCGACGACCTTCGCAGCGGAGACGCCCGGGTGGGCCGCAAGGCGGAGCTCGATCTCCGCCGGGTCCACGAGGAAGCCACGCAGCCGGAGCGCGTCGCCGGCGCGGCAGACGTAGACGAAGGCCCCGTCGTCCACGAGCACCCCCAGGTCGCCGCTGCGGAACCAGCCGTCGGCCGTGAAGACGGTGTCGGCGACGTCCGGGGCGCCCAGGTAGGTGTCCACCACCGTGGGGCCGCGGAACTGCAGTTCACCCTCGGTCCCGGACGGGAGCACCTCACCTGACGACGGGTCGGCGACCCGGACGGCTGTCTGCGCGAGCACGACCCGGCCTCCGGCGTCCCAGCGGGACGGCGCGGGCTCGGCGGCGGGCCAGCACGACGTCAGGGCGAACACCTCCGAGGAGCCGTAGAGGCCCGTCGCGACGGTGCCGAACGTCACCTCGGCCCAGGCCGCCAGCTCCCGTGCCCGGCGCTGGAAGTCGGCGATCCCGAGCCACCGCCAATGGGGCAGGGCACGGGGCCGCGCGGTCCAGGCGTCGTGGAGGCGCAGCACCAGGTCGTCGCCGCCGACGACGTGGGTGACCCGGTGGGCGGCCAGGTCGTCGAGGACCGCCTCGGCGTCGAAGACCGGCTCCAGCACGCAGACGCCACCGGCGGCGAGCGTCGCCATCGCGGTGTTGAAGCCGAACACGCCGGACAGCGGCAGCGCGCACAGCACCGCGTCGCCGTCCTCGATGCCGAGGGCGGTGGCGGCGGCCGCGGCGTGGGCGAGGACGGCGGCCCCGGTGTGGGCGGCGAGCTTCGGGCGCCCGGTCGAGCCCGAGGTCGTGAAGGCGGCGACGAGGCGCTCCGGGTCCCCCCGCGGCGGCTCGGGAGCGGCAGCGTCGACCGGGCCGGGAGCCCACGCGCCACCTCCGACGTCGACGCGTGAGGGGTCGTCGACCGCCGGGCGGCCCGGACCAGTCACCGGCGCCACGACCGGGACGGGCACCTTCGGAGCCGCGGCCACGGCCCCGCGCAGCGTGCCCAGCAGGTCCAACCCGTGGAAGCCGACCGCGAGCGCCAGCACCGCCGGCCGGGCACGGCGCAGGACGTGGGCCACCTCCTCGACGTTGTAGCGCGTGTTGAGGCCGACCACGTGGGCGCCGCGCGCGGCTGCCGCCAGCTGCCAGACGACGGTGTCGCTCCAGTTGGGCAGCCAGACCGCGACGCAGCCGTCCGGTCCCACGCCGGCGACGGCCAGCTCGGCGGCGAGCGACCTCACCCGGGCGGCGAGCTCCCCCCGGCGGACGGGCAGGGACGCGCCGTCCGGGCTGCGGTCGACCAGCACGACGGCATGGGGGTCGCGGCGGACGAGCCGTCCCAGCAGGTCGGGCAGGTCGCCCGGCGGGTCCCGGAGCAGGTCCGGCGAGGGGTCCGGGTGCGCGGCCACGGGCCGCGGGCGGTGCCCGGCCGTCGGCAGCTCAGCCACGAGCGCGCACCGCCTCGATGTGCGCCTGCAGCCCCGCGCGGACGTCGTACCGGCGCTCGTAGCCGATGAGGTCGGCGAGCGCCCGCCCGGACACCTGGGTGGGCAGGCCGGCGACGTCCGGCTCCCCGGACGACCCGACCTCGATGTCCGCCCCCGGCACCAGCTCGCGGACCAGCCCGGCCAGCTCCCCGATCGTCGTCGCGTCACCCCCGGTGTTGAAGAACCGCTGCTCACCGAAGGACGCCGCCGGCAGCTCGACGAGCCGGACGAGCTGCTCCGCGACGTCGGCCACGTAGACCAGGCTGATCCGCGCGTCGCCGCGCTCCAGCGTCACGGGCTCTCCCCGGACCGGCTTCTCGACCAGCTGGGCCAGCCAGCCGGACACCCCGCGCACCCCACCCGGGCCGTACACCGGGCTCGGGCGGACCCCGACGCTCAGCAGCCCGTGCGCGCTCCGGTAGGCCGCGGCGAGCTGCTCGAGGTAGAGCTTGCCGGCGCCGTAGAGCGCCATGCCGGACGACAGGTGCGTCGCCGCGCGCTCGTCGAGGGGCAGCTCCTCCGGCGAGTAGCGGCTGTCCGAGCCGTAGATCGCGACTGAGCTGGCCAGGACCGCCCGCGGCACGCCGGCTCCCCGCGCTGCCTCGAGGACGTTGGCCGTGCCCTGCACGTTGAGCATGGTGGCCGAGAAGGGGTGCGCGCTGGTGTCCGCCCCGAGGCTGTACGCCAGGTGAACGACGGCGTCGACGTCGCGCACTGCGGCCTGCAGCTGGCTCGGGCTGAGCACGTCGCCCTGCAGCACCTCGACGGCGGGCGCAGCAGCCTCGGTCGGACGCGGCCGCGCGTCGAAGAGGCGGACCTGGTGCCCGCGTTCCGCGAGCACGCGGCCGGTCAGGCTCCCGATGATCCCGGTACCGCCGGTGACCAGCACCCGCACGTCCGCTCCTCCCTCATCCGGCCGTGCAGCTCAGCCGGCCATGTCCGACTGCAGCTGCCCGGCATAGCGACGGAAGTCCACCTCGAGCCGGTAGCGCTCGGAGCCCACGAAGCTGGCCGCCACCCACCGCCGGTGCTCGGCGATCTCGTGCTCCATCTGCTCGCGGGGCGGCGGCGTGATGTCCCCCGTCAGCACGCGGGCGATCCACCGGCCCTGGACCGCCACCAGGGGGATGGTCGGGCCGACCGGCTGCACGAGCCCGGCGAAGAGCAGTCCCGGCGCGTCCGGGTGCAGGATCCGCCGGTAGAGCCGGCCGCCCGACTCGGCGGTCGCCACGAGCTGGTCGGGCAGGAAGGGGAAGTCGGGGTCGTAGCCGGTGGCGCACAGCAGCACCTCCGCGGTCACGGTGGTCCCGTCGGTGAAGCGGACCTGGTTGCCGGCGAGCTCCGCGACGTCCGGCTTGATGCGGATCCACTCGTATGCGACGTAGGGCAGCAGCTCCTGACCGATCGTCGCGTGCTCCCGGTGGATGGAGTGCCTCGGGGTCGGGATGCCGAAGCGCTCCTGGCGCCCGAGCGACGCGCGTGCGAGGGCCTTCACCACGTTGCGGGCGACGGGCGTGGGGAGCCGCAGCCGGCGGGTGAGCAGCGCGGTCCAGCGGTCCGTCGGCACACCCAGGACGTACTTGGGCAGTACCCACGCGCTGCGCCGGGTGGAGAGGTAGACCTGCTCGGCGACGCGCGCCAGGTCGACGGCGATGTCGCACCCGGAGTTGCCCATGCCGACGATAACGACGACCTTGCCGCGGAAGGCCTCCGAGGTCCGGTAGGTGTGCGAGTGGAGCTGCTGGCCGGTGAAGCTGCCTCGGAAGGCGGGGGTGCGCGGCCGGGTCAGGTGGCCGTTGGCGACGACCACGGCGTCGTACTCCTGCAGACCGTGCCGGTCGGTCGTGACCTGCCACCGGCCCGCCACGGGCCGCACGGAGGTGACCTCGGTCGAGGTCTGGACGGTGCCGTGGACGCCAAACTCCCGCGCGTAGCTCTCGAGGTAGTCGAGGACGCGGTCGGCGCCGAGGTAGTCCGGCCAGTGCCGGGGGACCGCGAAGTCGGGGAAGGCCAGACCCCGCGAGCTCGTGTCGATCTGCAACGAGCGGTACGCCGACGAGGTGCCGCTGTCGTTGCCGTAGCGCCACAGCCCGCCCAGGGCCGAGCCCTTCTCGAACCAGTCGAAGGCGACGCCGCGCTCGTGCAGGCTCTTGGCCACGGTGATCCCCGAGGCCCCGGCCCCGACGATGCAGACCTTCACGCCGAGCAGCCGGGCCGCGCCTCGGCCGGCCGGTGGAGTGGTTGCACCGCGCTCCGTCCGACGACTCGAAGGCTCCTGCGCGGTCCAGCCTAGTGCGGCCGCACCACCATGCGGCTGGAGCGGCTCCACCTCGTCCGCGGTGTCCATCGGACCGGCACGCGGCGGACCGGCACCCCTGCTGGGGTCAGGTCGGCGCTCCTGCGGCCCGGCCCGCGCCAGGGCTGTGTCAGGCGAGCTGCCGGGCGAAGCCGTGCCGGAGCCGCGGGCCGGCGACCGCCTTCTCGACGGTCAGCACCGCGCGCCGTCCGTCCAGGTCGAGCGTGGCGAGCATGTTGCCGAAGGACGGCCCTCCGGTGAGGCGCCAGCTGAACGGCGGCCGGGCCACGCGGGCGGCTCGGGACAGCGCTCGTCCGAGACCCGTCGCGATCCGCGTGCAGACGAGCATCTGGCCGATCTTCATGGCGGCCGGGAGCGGGTTGCGCAGCGGGCTGCAGACGGCTTGGAAGACGCGGGTGGCTCCGGGTCGGGCGTCGCGGACAGTCTCGGCGAGGTAGCCGAAGTGCACGTCGCCGGACAGGAAGGTGACGGTGGCCGGCGGTCGGCCGTGCTCGCCCGCGCTGACCTCGTCGAGGAGGTCGCTCATCCGGACGAAGGACGTGCCGAAGGCGGCCCAGTGCTCGAAGTCGGCGCCTTGGCGCAGCTTCTCGCCCACCCGCGCCGCGGCGCGGCCCCAGACGCCGTCCGCGAGCGCCTCGTCGAACGCCTCGAGGTGGTGGACGCCCGGCGGCAGCAGGTAGGGCAGCGACGTGGCGAGGAGCAGGTGGTCGTGGTCGCCGCGCAGCTGCTCACGCACCCACGCCCACTCCGGCTCGTCGAGCATCTCCCGCCGGTCGTCGGCGACCACCCGGCCGCACCGGCTGTCCAGCACGAGGAGGCGGGAGGTGCCGAGGTCGCGCCGGTAGCTCCAGCGGGTCGGCCCGCCGCCGTCCGCCTCGGCGTCGGCCTTGCGGGCGTGCTCGCGCAGCACGTCCTCGCCGTCCTCGACCGCCTGCAGGGCCTGGAGCAGGTCGGAGGTCGCGAGCTCGTCGGGGTCGAGGTTGCCGATGTGCTGGTAGAGCCAGTAGGTCATCAGCCCGGCTTCGATGCGGTCCTGCCACCAGTCGGTCTGCTGCATCTGCCGGCGCCAGGTGGCCGAGGTGTTCCAGTCGTCGTGCACGTCGTGGTCGTCGAAGACCATCGCGCTGGGGACGGTCGACAGGAGCCAGCGGATCGGGTCGGGGGTCCACGACTCCCGGTACAGGCAGCAGTACTCCTCCACGTCGCCGACCTGTGTGCCGGGCCCGACGCTGGTGTCGCGGCGCCCGCGGATGAACGCGGCTGTGTCGGGGCTGATGTAGTCGTCGGCGTAGACCTGGTCGCCGACCAGCAGCAGCTCGTCCGGCCAGTCGTCGCGGGCCTGCTCGCGCAGTCGTACGGCGAGCGCGTGCAGGGCGTCGACGCCGTTGTGGCTGTCGTCCAACGGCCCTGCGACGCGGCACGAGCCGAAGGCGAGCCTCACGGGGTCGGAGCGCTGCCGGGTGCGGATCACACTGGCCGGCCAGTCCGGGAGGGCCGGCCACACCGGCTCGCCGTCCAGCTCGACCTGGTACGGCGTCTCGGCGCGCTCCGGCAGTCCTCGTACGAGCACGAGGGCGAAGTGGTGACCCGCGACGGTGAAGGTGCGAGACCGTGCCCGGACGCCCCCTGCCTGCACCTCGAC
Organism: Actinomycetota bacterium; assembly: GCA_030773675.1. The sequence goes on along the minus strand of JALYMN010000080.1, from coordinate 2,035 downwards.
CAGACAGGGGACGTCCGTCTCGACCCAGACGGTCGCCGACCCGCCGTCCTCGGGACGGCTGCCGACGAACCGCAGGAGCGGACCGAGCACGAGGGAGGCCACCAGCCAGTGTCCCTCGTCCCGACGCGGGCACGACCTCGCCACGCCCCGGCTGCAATCGCCGTACGTCGATGACGACACGCGCCGGGAACGGGGACTGCCAGGCAGAGCTGCAGGAGCAGGCGGACCGTCAGTGCCGGCTGGCGGTGGGCGACAGGGTGCATCGCGTGGGGAGGTCGGTCAGGCCCAGCGCCCTACGGGTGTGGGCGACGGCGTCGGTCTCGATGATGTCGGCCGCGACGCTAGGGGACCCCCGTGTCGGGTCCGGACGACAGCCAGGTGAACAGGTCGAGAAGGACGGTGCACGGAGCGGGACCGGTGGCGGCGGGCGTGTCGCTGCAACCGTGGACGAGGAGCCCTCGGCCGGGGGCGGCCCGCAGGTCGGCGGGCGCGGCCAGGACGATGGCGCCGTGCGCTCGCGGGCGCGCGTCAGGGGGTGGCGGGTGGAGCACGGTCCGGCGACCACGGTCGTGGTGATCGGGGTGTCCGGGTCGGGCAAGACGACGGTGGCCGAGGCCCTCGCGGCGCGCACCGGCTGGCCCTTTCTGGAGGGCGACGACGTCCACCCGGCCGCGAACGTCGCGAAGATGCGCGCCGGCCGCCCGCTGGACGACGCGGACCGGCGTCCGTGGCTGCAGGAGCTCGCCCGCCGCATCGACGAGCACGAGGCCGCGGGGCGCAGCGTGGTCGTCACCTGCTCGGCGCTCAAGCGGGCCTACCGCCAGACGCTCGCCGACGGCCACCCGTCGGTCGTGTTCGTCCAGGTCGACGTCCCGCGGGAGCTGCTCGCGCAGCGGATGGCACGCCGTGCCGGTCACTACATGCCGGCGTCGCTCCTGCAGTCCCAGCTCGACGCGTTCGAGCCGCTGCAGCCGGACGAGCCCGGGGTGGTCCTCGACGGCATGGCGTCCCCGGACGACGTCGTGGCGCGCCTGCTCAGCGCATTGCCACGGCTGAAGTGAAATGCCGCCGGGGCAGGTGAGCGGCGGCTCCGCGGCCGACGTCCCGGCGGTCAGGGGCCGGACCGCTGCCGTCAGCGCGCAGCAGCGACCGGCCGGGTCGGTGCCGAGGCGATGCCGATGGAGCCCAGGAGCTCGTCGAGCTCCACGTCGGCCCGGTGACCGCCGCCGGAGGCGTGCAGGACGTAGTCGAGCACGAGCTCGTCAGGTGTGCTGCCCTCCAGCACGGCGCCGCAGCCGGGGTGCAGGTCGGAGCAGCTGAGGCTCAGCAGTTGCGTCATGTCCCGGACTGTGGGCCGCACGCGAGACCGGATCGTGAGCGGGAGGTGAGGAGACGGGGAACCGCCGCCGAAGACCGACGCGCTCTGGCGCACCGCCTCGGACGGGTGCCGGCACGACGACGGCAGCGGCCGCTCAGCGTCATCCTCATCGACGGTACCCCCGTGAGCGCAGAGGGTCCCGGCAGCGGGCGGCTGGCGGGGACCTGCCAGAACACCCTCCTGCACGAGGGGCTGCGGGACGCGCTGCTGGGCTCGGAGCGCAGGTGGTCGTGAGGCAGGGCAGGGCGACCCCGGGGACCGACTGCCTGTCCTTCCTGCGCAGCCCTCAGCGCGCCGGGCCGGGGTCTGGTCCGCCCGGGCCTGGGTCAGCCGTGCTGCTCAGGCCCGGGAGCGGCTGGATGTCCATCGGCTGCCGAGCGGCGTCCTTGAGCCGGCGGTTCAGGACCGCGGCCGTGAGCGCCGCACGACGGGCAGGGCCTGGGTGGGCTCGGTGCCGCCGCCCTTCGTGAGCGGGACGGTCGCCGTGTCGGCGTCCGGGGTCGGAGGCGGCGTCGCCCCGGTCGGACCGCCGGCGGTCGGCGTGGCCTGTGTCGGGGCGTCCGCGGCGGGGGACCCGGGTCGGGCCGGAGCCTGCGTGGGCGTCTGCACAGTGGGGGCGTCGGCGCCCGGCGCGCCGCCGATGGGCACGAGGGGCGG
>JALYMN010000079.1 GCA_030773675.1 Actinomycetota bacterium | reverse complement strand
GGCTGGGGGCCCGGCCCGCTCACCCGCGCCCGGCAGGCCCGGCAGCGGCTGCTCCGCCGACCGGTGCGCCTGGTGCTGCTCGAGCGGTCGGGCGGCACCCGCTTCGCCCCCTCGCACGCCTTCTGGCTCAACCGGCGCAGCCGGGCCGTCGTCGCCCGGGTGAACGGCCCGGTGGAGCGCGCGGACCTGGTCTGGGTGATGAGCCAGGACCCGCTCGCCCCCGCGGTGCGCCGGGCGCTGGCCCGCGACCTGGGACGGCTGCGCCCCGGCACACCGGTGCTCAACCCGCTCGCGACCTACGACAGCTACCACGCCGACGACGCCTTCCCGCGGCTCGCGGCGGCCGGCGTGCGGGTGCCGCGCACGCTCGGCCCGGCGGACGTCGGGCGCACCGAGGCGGTGTGGAAGCGGCAGGGCGAGCAGGCCTCCCACAAGCTGCGCGGCACCTACGACGGGCCGCGCCCGGGCTACCGCGCCTTCGAGGCGGTCGACAGCCGCGGGCCGGACGGGCTGCACCGCCGCTGGCGGGCCTGGTACGTGGCCGGGCTGGTGTTCCCCGGCGACGTGGTGGCGAGCACGGACTGGCAGGCGGGGCTGTCGACGCTGCAGACCCTCGACCGCACCTTCACCCTGAGGCCCGACGAGGAGGCCCTGCTCCGCCGCGCGGCGCAGGTGCTCGGGCTCGACGCGTTCGCCGTCGACCTGCTCCGGCCGGGCGGCGACGGTCCCGCCGTGCTGGTCGACGTCAACGTCTACCCCACCCTGGTGGACGGCAGCGACCTGCACCTCGACGCCGGCCTGCCGCCGGCCCACGGCCAGTGGCACAGCTGGGACGCCCCGGCCCGCGCGGGGGTCCGGGGCTTCCCGGGCGCAGGCTTCTGGGCGGCACTCGACGAGGCGCTGCTCGCTGCGGCGGCGGGGGCACCGCTGGCGTCTACAGGTAGCGCAGCGGGTCGAAGTCCGCGATCGGGATGATCCGCACGCGGGGCAGGACGGCGTTGAACGCCCGCACGTCGTCCTCGAGGTCGAACACCTGCAGCCCGCGGTCGAGCAGCTCCGTGTAGCCGGAGCTCACGAACTCCCGGAAGCCGAGCAGGCCGACCCGGCGTCCGCCGGCCTCGACCAGGGCCTGCACCTGCGGCAGGAAGTCGCGGTCGTGGCTGGCGAGCACCACGTCGCCGGGCCGGTCGCCGAGCGCCTCGAGCGTGCGCTGCACGGCGATGTCGACGACCTTCTCCCCCGGCCCGCCGGACAGCGGGATCGGCCGGTAGTCGAGCGCGAGCAGCGCCTGCACGAACGACAGTGGCAGCTGCCCGCTGCTCGCGTTGAGGAAGAACAGCCCGCGCACCGGGGCGCCCCACTCCGACTGGAGCCAGCCTCGCACCCGGTCCCAGCGCGGGCGCTCCTCGGGGTTGGGCCGCCGCCCGCCCAGCACGTTGTTGCCGAGCGTGGCGTCGAGGTTCTCGCCGTCGACGAGCAGGTACGTCGGCGCGGACGCGCCGTCCGGGACTGTCACCGCGCGACCGTAGCCCTCACGCAGCCCGCTCAGGCGAGGCTCCGATCGCCCGGGCGCATGACGCGCAGCCAGCGGAACCCGTGCGCCTCGAGCGGCACGACCACCCGTCCGTCCTCGCCGACCGGGGTGGCGCCGTCGCAGAGCAGGTCGACCAGGCGGGTGCCCGGCGGCAGGTCGTCGAGCACGAGCGGGACGTCGCACGGCTCGGGCCCGAGGTTGTGCAGTGCGACCAGGCGGGCGTGGTCCCAGGTGCAGGAGTGGGCCAGCACCGCCCGGTGCGGCTGGTCCAGAACGCTGAGCCCGCCCCAGCCGAGCTCGGGGGACTCTCGGTAGCGGCGCACGAGCAGGCGGACGAACTCCAGCAGCGAGCCCCGGTCGTGGCGCTGCGCCTCGACGTTGACCCGCTCCGGGCCGAACTCCCCCGCGACGACCGCGCCGGGCAGGGCGGACGCCGGCGCCGTCGAGAAGCCGGCGTTGATCCCAGCCGTCCACTGCATCGGCGTGCGGACGGCGGAGCGGCCCTGCTCGGCGAGGTTCTCGCCCATGCCGATCTCCTCGCCGTAGAACAGTACCGGCGTGCCCGGCAGGCTGAACAGCAGGCTGTAGACCATCCGGAGCCGCTGCGGGTCGCCGCCGAGCATGGGCGGCAGCCGGCGGCGCAGCCCCCGGTCGTAGACCTGCATGTCCGGGTCGGGTCCGAAGGCGGCGAACACCTCGGCCCGTTCATCGTCGGTGAGCCCGTCCAGGGTGAGCTCGTCGTGGTTGCGCACGAACGTCGCCCACTGGCACCCCCGCGCCAGCGGCGGCCGGGCGTGCAGGGCGTCGACGAGCGGGGCCGGGTCGGCGCGGGCGAGCGACAGGTAGAGCCGCTGCATCGCGACGAAGTCGAACTGCAGCGTGAGCTCGTCGCCGTCGGCGCCGCCGAAGAAGTCCAGCTGCTCCTCGTAGGGCAGGTTGACCTCGCCCAGCAGCACCCGTCCCCGGTCCTCCGGCCGAGCAGGGCGCGCAGCTCGCGCAGGTAGGCGTGCGGGTCGGGCAGCGCCTGCGCGGCGTCGTCCACGCCGGTCGTCTCGAGCAGGAACGGCCGACCCGGAACCCGGACAGCCCGAGCTGCAGCCAGAACCCCATCACCTGGGCGATCTCGTCGCACCCGCGGGTTCGTGACGTTGAGGTCGGGCTGGTGCCGGTAGAAGCGGTGCAGGTAGTACTGCCCGGCCTGCCCGTCGTACTGCCAGGCGCTCGTCTCCTGGTCGGGGAACACCAGACAGGTGGTGTCGCCGGGCGGCGGCTCGTCGCGCCACACGTAGAAGTATCGGTACGGCGAGTCGCGGCTCGCCCGGGCGGACCGGAACCACGGGTGCTGGTCGGAGGTGCGGTTGACGACGAGGTCGGCGATCACCCGCATCCCGCGGTCGCGGGCGGTGCGCACCACCTCGACGAGGTCGCCGAGCGTGCCGAGCCGCGGGTCGACGCCGTAGAGGTCGACGACGTCGTAGCCGTCGTCGCGGTCCGGCGTCGGGTGGACCGGCATGAGCCACAGGCAGGTGGCGCCGAGGTCGGCGAGGTGGTCCAGCCGCTGGGCGAGGCCGGGGAGGTCGCCGACGCCGTCCCCGTCGCTGTCGAGGAAGGTCTCGACGTCGAGGCAGTAGACGGCGGTCTTCCACCACAGGTCGCTCGTCTCGGTGATCCTCACGCCGCGGCGGGCCGGGCCGAGACGTCGAGCCCGGCGGTGGCCACCTGCTCGGCAGTGCGGACCGCCTCGAGAAGCGCGCTCGGGTGGACCTGCTCGTGCGAGGCGGGGACGCCGACGACCGTCATGCCGCCGCAGCCTGCCCGGGCACCGGGACGCGGACAAGCGCCGCGGTCGGCGCCGTGGGCTCGACACGGCGGGCGCGCCGCGGGCACGGCGTAGCCTCCGGCCGGGAGGTGCCGGGATGGCGTACGCGCACGTGCAGGTGACCCGGGACGGCGACCTCGTCCGGATCACGATGGACCGCCCGGAGCGGCGCAACGCGCTCTCCCTCGGGCACATGCAGGAGCTCCTCCGGGCCTTCGGCGAGGCCGGCGAGAGCGACGCGCTCGGGATCGTGCTGGCCGGCAACGGGCCGGTGTTCAGCGCCGGACACGACTTCGCCGACGTGGCGGACGGCGACCTCGCCGCCGTCCGCCGGCTGCTCTGGACCTGCACCGAGCTCATGGCGCTCATCGAGACGGTGCCGCAGCCGGTCGTCGCGAAGGTCCACGGCCTGGCGACCGCCGCGGGCTGCCAGCTGGTCGCGACCTGCGACCTCGCCGTCGCCGCCGACACCGCCGGATTCGCCGCGCCCGGCGGGAAGGGCGGCTGGTTCTGCCACACGCCCATGGTGGCGATCGCGCGCAACGTCGGGCGCAAGCGCGCGGCCGAGCTGGCGATGACCGGCGACGTCCTCGACGCGGCGACCGCGCTGGACTGGGGCCTGGTGAACCGCGTGGTGCCGCAGGCGCAGCTGGAGTCAGCCACGCTGGACCTGCTCGAGCGCGCCTGCCGGGGTAGCCGGGCGTCCAAGGCGATCGGCAAGACGACGCTCTACCGACAGATGTCGATGAGCGAGGACGACGCCTACCGCTACGCCGTCGAGGTGATGGCCATGACCTCGCAGACGCCCGAGGCGCGCGAGGGCATCGCGGCGTTCCTCGACAAGCGCAAGCCGGAGTGGCCGGCCTGAGCGCCGGGCGGGGTCTGACGTAGGCTCCCGCGGTCGGCGCGGTGCGCCCGGACCGTGGAGGTGACGCAGCCCTTGAGCAGCGAACCTCCGAGTCCGTCCCGCGGCTGACCCTCCTGCTCGTCCCGGCCGGGGAGCGAGGGACGGGCCGCCCTCGCGCCCTGTCCCTCCTCCTCGTCTGGACCGCACATGCCCGAGCGCCGCCCGCCGATCAGGGCCCTGACCACCCTCGTCCGCCGGCCCGCGGCGGCGCCGACCCTGACCGCCGCCGACGCCCCCGCCGCGGTCGACCGCCGTCCCAGCCTCGTCGACAACGCCCTCTACGCGGCGGGACGCCGCGTCGCGTCGCCCGCGTCGCTGCCCGCGACCTACCGCTGCCTGCGCGAGCAGGACGACGGGATGGCGTGGATCGGGCTGTACCGGCCCGACCCGTCGGAGCTGACGTCGCTCGCCGCGGAGTTCGGCCTGCACGAGCTCGCCGTGGAGGACGCCGTGCAGGCGCACCAGCGGCCCAAGCTCGAGCGCTACGGCGACACGCTGTTCGTGGTGCTGCGGGCCGCCCGCTACCTCGACGACGTGGAGGAGGTCGAGTTCGGCGAGCTGCACCTGTTCATGGGTCCAGACTTCGTCGTCACCGTCCGGCACAGCGAGGCGCCCGACCTCACCGCGGTGCGCCGCCGCCTCGAGCACGAGCCCGAGCTGCTGGCGCGCGGGCCGGAGGCGGTGCTGTACGCCATCCTCGACAGCGTCGTCGACGGCTACGCCCCGGTCGTCGCCGGGCTCGAGAACGACATCGACGAGATCGAGACCGAGGTGTTCCGCGGAGACCCGCGGGTCTCCCGGCGCACCTACGAGCTCAACCGCGAGGTCATCGAGTTCCAGCGCGCCACCCGCCCCCTGACGGCGATGCTCGCCGCCCTCACCGCCGGTTTCGACAAGTACCGCGTCGATGAGGAGCTGCAGCGTTACCTGCGCGACGTCGCGGACCACGTCACGCAGGTGAACGAGCGCATCGACGGCTTTCGCGTGCTGCTGCGCGACATCTTGACCGTCAACGCGACGCTGGTCGCGCAGCGCCAGAACGAGGAGATGAAGACGCTCAGCGAGGCCAGCAACGCGCAGAACGAGGAGGTGAAGAAGATCTCCGCATGGGCGGCGATCCTGTTCGCACCGACGCTGGTCGGCACCGTCTACGGCATGAACTTCGAGGTCATGCCGGAACTGGGGTGGCAGTACGGCTACCCCATGGCGCTCGCGCTGATGGCGCTCGTCAGCGTCGTCCTGTACGTCGTGTTCAAGCGACGGCACTGGATCTGACCTGGCGGCACGCCCAGGAGGGCGGAGTGGCCTGCCCGATTCCCTTCCGGCTCGACGACCGGGTCGGCCCCCACCGTCAGACGGTGGAGGCCGACCGGCAGGTCGATCGTCCACTCGCTCGTGGACGGTCTGGCTGGTCTGGTGGAGGTGGCGGGAATCGAACCCGCGTCCTCCGGCACCGCAACAGGGCTTCTCCGGGCGCAGCTCGCTGTGCTTTTCTCAGCCCTCCCGGTCACGCGAGCGAGCCGGGAACAGGCTCAGCCACTGTGGGTTCACTCCCCACCCCCGTGGCCGGGGCGGAGAGTGGTCCTCCTGTCGATGCCAGGTCCTGAGCCGGAGGCACTCTCAGGCTGACAGGCACGCTACCTAGGCCGCGAGGGCGTAAGCAGCGGTGCCGCGGCGACTGTTGTCGGCGCTTGTGTGTTGTCCGACGTTGTTGGTTAACGAGATCATCGTCGGCTTCCTCGGCCCGCTTCCCCTGCCTCGACGTCCGGAGTCGAGACCTGTCACCCCCAGGTCGGTCGTGCGTGTACGACGAGGGTAACGCGGCACCGCGCCGCGGTCATCCCGCTGGGTCAGCCGGCCTGCAGCCCGACCAGCCGGGCGCCGTTGTCGTGCAGCACCGCCCGCAGCCAGTCGTCCCCGAGGTCGAGCCCCCGCAGCGCCTCGAGCTGGTGGGCATAGGCGTACGGCGTGTTCGGGAAGTCGCTGCCGAGCACCACCCGGTCCGCGAGGTCGGCGAGGGCCGGCCGCAGCGCGCGCGGGAACGGCAGCCGCGCCTCGACGAAGTCCGTGAAGACCATCGTCGTGTCGAGGTGCGCGCGGGGGTAGCGCCTGGCCAGGTCGAGGAAGGCGCCGTAGTCCGGCATGCCCATGTGCGCGACGACCGCGGTCAGCGACGGGTGCCGGGCGAGGACGTCGCTGAACGGTCCCGGTCCGGTGAACGGCCCGCGCGACGGGCCGTCGCCGCAGTGCACGACGACCGGCACGGCCGCGTCGGCGAGCTGCCCCCAGACGCGGTCGAGCAGCGGGTCGCGCGGGTCGTACGCGCCCACCTGCACGTGCGCCTTGAAGACCCGGGCGCCGTCGCTCAGCGCCCGGCCGACGTAAGCCGCGGCCTCGGGCTCCGGATAGAAGGTGCCGGTGTGCAGGACGTCGGGGTGCTGGCGGGCGAAGCCGGTGGCCCACCCGTTGAGCCAGGCGGCCATCCCCGGCTTGTGCGGGTAGAGCAGCGACGGGAACGCACGCACGCCGAGGACACGCAGGCGGCGCAGCCGGTCCGCCTCGTCGGTGCGGTAGTGGATCGGCCACGGTGCCAGCGGAGGTGTGCGGTCGAAGTGCGCCCAGACCTTGTCCAGCACGTTCTGCGGCATGAAGTGCACGTGGAGGTCGACCAGGCCGGGCAGCCCGAGGGCGCGCCAGAGCCCCGGGACGTCGCTGTCGTCCACGCGGGTCAGCCCCGCCGCTGCCGCTCGCGGCCCTTCGCGGCGCGGCCCATCGCGTTGCGGATCTCCTTCTTCGCGTCGCGCTCGGCGAGCACCTGGCGCTTGTCGTGCGCCTTGCGCCCGCGGCCGAGCCCGAGCTCGACCTTCGCCCGCCCGCCGGAGAAGTAGAGCGACAGCGGCACGAGCGTCTTGCCGCTCTCCTTGAGCGTGCCGATGAGCTTGTCGATCTCCTTGCGGTGCAGCAGCAGCTTGCGGGTGCGCCGCGGCGCGTGGTTGGTCCACGTGCCCTGCGTGTACTCCGGGATGTGCACGCCGATGAGCCAGACCTCGCCGTCCTGCAGCGACGCGTAGGCGTCGACGAGCGACGCCCGGCCCTGGCGCAGCGACTTGACCTCGGTGCCGTTGAGGACGAGGCCGGCCTCGTAGGTGTCCTCGATGTCGTAGTCGAAGCGGGCCTTCTTGTTCTGCGCGACGACGGCGCGGCCCGCGTCGCCCCGGTTGCTTCCGACGAACCTCGACCCGGTCATCCCTGCCCCCCGCCAGCGGCGCGCAGCCCGGTCAGCACCTCGACGCCGCGGCGCACCGCGACCTCCGGCGCCGCGCCCGCCGCCACCTCGATGTCGGGGACCAGCCCGACCCCCTCCACCGAGCGGCCCGACGGCGGCGTCCATCGCGCGACGGTGAGCTCCAGGGACGAGCCGTCGGCCAGCCGGCGCGCCTCCTGCACGGAGCCCTTGCCGACCGTGCGGGACCCGACGAGCACCGCCCGCCCCCGCTCGCGCAGCGCCGCGGCCACGACCTCGGCGGCGCTGGCCGTCCCGCCGTCGACGAGGACGACGAGCGGACGTCCGGTGTCGCCCTCGCCGAGGGCGTCCAGGCGCTGCGCCGGCCCGTGCCGGCGGGTGTAGGCGACGACCGGTCCGCGGTCGAGGAAGGCTGACGCGGTCTCGACCGCCTCGTCCAGACGACCTCCCCCGTTGCCGCGCAGGTCGAGCAGCATGCCTCGCGCACCCGGCAGCCGGCGCAACGCGTCACGCACCTGGCGCCCGACCCCGGGCTCGAACACCGGCACGGCCAGCCGCGGCACCGGCGCGGCGCCGGTCGAGCGCTCCAGCGTGGTCACGACGTCGGCGGGGGGCAGCGGCGCGCGCTGCAGGCGCACCGTCCGCAGCGCGGAGCCGCGTGCGACGAGCACCTCGACGGGGCTCCCCGTGGCGCCGCGCAGCAG
>JALYMN010000078.1 GCA_030773675.1 Actinomycetota bacterium | reverse complement strand
CGTGGCGGTGCGCGAGGAGTTCCGGCAGCGGCTCAACGCGGTACTGGGCGTCGACCTGCCGGCGGTCAAGCTCGCGATGCGCCCGGGCTTCGAGGTGGCGCTGCTCGTCGACGAGCAGTCACAGGAGCGCCTGCTTGAGGCGCTGGCCTGGTTTCGCGAAGCGGCGACGGCTGTCCGCAGTGCGGTTTGAGAGAACGGCGCACCGCGGCCGGGACTAGGCCACAGGCTTCTGAACCGCAGCGCGGCATGAGCGCGCGTTCGGTGCATTCGGGCTAGTGGCAGCGCATCAGCGCACAAGTCCTGCCCATGGCCTAGCTCGGCGGCCGCCCGGCGCCAGGGTGGTCGTCGTACAGCCAGGGGGCTCCCCCTACACGGTTACCGCCGACTCCGAGGGGAACGGTTGCGGCGTGCTTGAAGCTGCCGCATGGGGCTTCGTCGGCGGGGTCTCGCTGTTGATCGGCGCGCTGGTGGGCCTGTTTCTTCCGGTGCCGATCCGGCTCGTCGGGTTGGTCATGGGCTTCGGGGTGGGGGTGCTGATCAGCGCCGTGGCTTTCGAGTTGACCGGTGCTGCCTACGACCGGTCGGGGCCGCTGCCGGTCGTCCTGGGGCTCTCCGCTGGCGCGCTGACCTTCTACGCCGGTGATCGGGTAATCGAACGGAGAGGTGGAGAGAATCGCAAGGACCCGACCGGCACCGATGCGGGCGCTGGCTCGTCGGCCTCCACCGCGCTGGTGCTCGGCGCGTTGTTGGACGGTATTCCTGAGTCGGCCGCAATCGGGGTCAGCCTGCTGGGCGGTGGCTCCGTGGGCATCGCGGTCGTCATCGCCGTCTTCTTGTCGAACATTCCGGAATCTCTCTCGGCTAGTGCTGGCATGAAGCGAGACGGCCGGTCGGTCGGCTACGTCCTGCGCCTGTGGACGCTCGTCGTGATGGCATCGACGGTCTCGGCGGCGTTGGGCTACGGCCTGCTCGGCGGTGCGGGGGAGACGACACTGGCGTTTACCGAGACGTTCGCGGCCGGGGCGGTGCTCACGATGCTCGCCGACACGATGGTTCCCGAGGCGGTTGAGCATGCGGGGTCAGCAGTCGGCTTGGCGTGCGTGACCGGCTTCGCGTGCTCGTTCCTCCTCTCCATGGCCGGAGGGGTGTGAGGCGCCCAATCGCCGCCCTGTCCGCGGCATGTGCGGACGCGACCGCGACACGGAGCCCCCCGCGCCGGCGACCAGCGGCCCGCCGAGTGCGGGCGGCGGTGGAGGGCGCTGCCGCCGCGGCTGAGACGCCGGCGTCGCGACACTTGTACGGGCGATGCTCGACGCAGCGAAGCAGTTCACGCAAGACTGCGACGGTCACCGAGAAGGGAAGCTGATGGCGGCGGATGCAATCTTCATGACGCAGGGCGAGGACCTCGTGAAGCTGGAGGAGACGCCCTACGAGAAGGAGATGGTGCTGCAGCGCGCCCTCGAACGATTCCCCGAGGTCCTTGCGGGGAGCGCGACGACCGCTGACGGCAGTAGCGGTAAGCTACTGCTACTACGCCGAGAGATGCCTGTCCCGGACTCCAAGGGAAGCTGGTCGATGAGCCTCGACCACCTCTTCGTCGATGCCAGCGCGACGCCCGTGCTCGTCGAGGTAAAGCGATCCACAGACACCCGCATCCGGCGAGAAGTCGTGGGACAGATGTTTGACTACGCCGCCAACGCCGTGAAGTACTGGCCGGTCGAGATCCTCCGGCAGTACCTCGCGGAAACAACCAAGAGCGACGACCCCGACCAGCCAGTCCGGGACACCTTCGGCAAGGACGTGGACGTCGACGAGTTTTGGCGGCAGCTCGAACAGAACCTGCGTAACGGCCGCATTCGAATGATCTTCGTCGCCGACAAGCTGCCAGACGACCTGATCCGCATTATCGAGTTCCTGAACAGCAAGATGCAGGACGTGGAGGTCCTCGGCGTGGAGGTCCCGCGCTTCGTCTCGGGCGAGACCCACATCTACGTGCCTCGGGTGGTTGGGGTCACCGCCGCCGCTGTCGACATTAAGTCCGGCGGGACGGCGGGTCCTCACTGGTCCAAGCAGACCTTTCTAAGCGGCGCAGAGGAACGAGGACGTCCGGCTGGAGAGCTGGCGGTCTGGCAGCGGTTGTTTGACCACGTTGAGCAGCACGGCGGAACCTTCAGTTGGGGGCGTGGCGCTTCCCCCGGCGTGAGCGGCTGGTATCCGATTGACGGCGTGCAGGTTCCGATCTGGAACACCAACACCGGCTCAGGCACGGGCGCCTCCCGGCCCTACTTCATCCTCTATTTCGACGCGCTGCTCTCGCGCAAGCTCCAAGACAAGATCGAGGTCGTCGCCTCGCGCTTGAGCCAGGATTTGGCGTGGGCCGGGAAGCTGGCTGACGCGAAGCAGAAGTCCTGGGCCGCGCAACCATCGGCGTACGTAGACGACCTGACTGGCGCACCGAGCGCCTTAGACGCGGTCCTGGACGCAATCAACCAGATTGTGGATTCCGCAGACCAACGCCTCGGCAGTGCCGCTCGAACTACAGCTGCGGCACCCCGCTCAAACAACGGCGCTGCCACAGGCTAGGAGCTCGGCCTGTCGCGGTACCAGCGCCCCGAGCGCGCAAGCAACGACGGACGCGGTCCGCGGCAGATGAGCGCGTGCGGCGCCTGAGGTGAGGCCAGCCAGATGATGCGGCTCGATGGACCGTTCAAGATCATCGCGCCGCTGATCGCGTCCGTCGTGCCGCCGGCGCCCTCGCCTTCCGCGTCCGAGTCGTCGCGGCTCGTGCGGCCGTACCCATGGCTCGCCGCCATGGGAGAAGCTGCTCACTGCTCCTTGGCGGGATCGCGGCGCGCCTCGTCTCGGGGCGGTCTGCCTGCAGAACCTGCACCGCCAAGCCGGCCCATAGCGTCTCCAGGTGCCAGTCGAGGACCTGCCGCCTGGAGTGCTCGGGGTTGCGCAGCCACCATCGCCCCGACTCGCTCACCGGCAACAGAGACGACGTGCCCCATGACCTTTCTGAAGTGTTCCCGCTTTTCTGGACACGATTTAGGCCGCGATGTGGTTGATGTCTCGGTATCCTAGCTCGTATTCTTGGGGGGTCAAGTATCCGAGAGTTGAGTGCCGACGCTGGCTGTTGTAGTA
>JALYMN010000077.1 GCA_030773675.1 Actinomycetota bacterium | reverse complement strand
CACGAGGGCGGCGTCGGTGATCGAGATGCGGTGGTGCGCCTCGTACCGGTCGCGCAGGCCCTTGAGGATCTCGATGGTGTGCGCCAGGGACGGCTCGCCGACCTGGATGGGCTGGAAGCGGCGCTCGAGCGCGGCGTCCTTCTCCAGGTGCTTGCGGTACTCGTCGAGCGTGGTGGCGCCGATGGTCTGCAGCTCGCCGCGGGCCAGCATCGGCTTGAGGATGCTGGCGGCGTCGATGGCGCCCTCGGCGGCACCCGCCCCGACGAGGGTGTGGATCTCGTCGATGAACAGGATGATGTCGCCGCGGGTGCGGATCTCCTTGAGCACCTTCTTCAGGCGCTCCTCGAAGTCACCGCGGTAGCGGGAGCCGGCGACCAGCGCGCCGAGGTCGAGGGTGTAGAGCTGCTTGTCCTTCAGCGTCTCGGGCACCTCGCCCTTGACGATCGCCTGCGCCAGCCCCTCGACGACGGCGGTCTTGCCGACGCCGGGCTCGCCGATGAGCACGGGGTTGTTCTTGGTGCGGCGCGAGAGCACCTGCATCACGCGCTCGATCTCCTTCTCGCGCCCGATGACCGGGTCGAGCTTGGACTCGCGCGCCGCCTGGGTGAGGTTGCGGCCGAACTGGTCGAGCACGAGCGACGTCGACGGGGTCCCCTCGGCGGGGCCACCGGTGGTCGTCGGCTCCTTGCCCTGGTAGCCGCTCAGCAGCTGGATGACCTGCTGGCGGACGCGGTTGAGGTCGGCGCCCAGCTTGACGAGGACCTGGGCGGCGACGCCCTCGCCCTCGCGGATGAGGCCGAGCAGGATGTGCTCGGTGCCGATGTAGTTGTGACCCAGCTGCAGCGCCTCGCGCAGCGACAGCTCGAGCACCTTCTTGGCGCGCGGCGTGAACGGGATGTGCCCGCTCGGCGCCTGCTGCCCCTGGCCGATGATCTCCTCGACCTGGCTGCGAACACCCTCGAGCGAGATGCCGAGCGACTCGAGCGCCTTGGCCGCGACACCCTCGCCCTCGTGGATGAGGCCCAGCAGGATGTGCTCAGTGCCGATGTAGTTGTGGTTGAGCATCCGGGCCTCTTCCTGGGCCAGGACGACCACACGGCGGGCTCGGTCGGTGAAACGCTCGAACATGCTGTCGCTCCTCACGGGGCGGGTGGTCGCTGAGGCCTGCCCAGTCTCCCGCACGCTACCCCCGGGACGGGCGCTCGTCGGGGTGACAGAGACCTGCTCCGGGACCCGGCATTCGAGCCGGACAGAGGGGACAACCGCCTGGTCACGGCGCACGTTCCCGAGGCGCACGCTGTGCGCTTCGCTCGCAGCGAACGCCCTGCCGGCCAGCCCCGCGGGTGCGCCGCGGACGGCGCACGCCGTCGCCGGCCTCCTCCGGGCGGCGGAGGCCGGCGACGCGCCGTCGGCCTAGTGGGCGGCCTCGTACGCCTGCATCACCGACGAGGGGATGCGGCCGCGCTCGTTCACCTGGTGCCCGTTGGCCCGCGCCCACTCGCGCACCTCGGCGGTCTTGCCCTTCGCGCCGTCGGCCCGCTCGGCGCGCTCGCCGCCCGAGCGTCCGCCACGTCCGCCGCCGCGCCGCGGTTGGGCGTCGGACTTCGCCTTGCGGGCGGCGCCGACGTAGGAGGCGAGACCGTCGCGCAGCGCGTCGGCGTGCTCCTCGCACAGGTCGATCTCGTAGATCGCTCCGTCCAGGCCGAATGCGACCGTCTCCTTGCCCTCGACCTCCTCCTTGCCCTCGACCTCGTCGTCGTGCAGGTCGCACATCAGCAGGACCTGGACCTTCTGGGCCATCTCTTCTCCCTCTCGTACCGTCCACAGGACGGAGGCGCCCTGAGCGGACGTCGTACGCACAAGGAAAGCAGCGCGAGCGCCCGGATGCAAAGCGGAACACGCTCTTATCGAGTCCGGCCGAGAGATTCCACCCGGACGGCTAGTGCGGCGCGGGGTCCGTGTTCTCGATGCGTCCGCTGCGGAAGGCGTCGACGAACAGCGCGTGGTCGGTGCGCACACGCCCGGCGTAGTCGTGCGCGAACGCCACCAAGTCAGCCACGAGGTCCTCGCCGCGCCCCTCGGCGACGCCCGCGATCGCCTCTTCGGTCTGGAAGTCGACCAGAGGCGTGGAGACGTCGTCGAGGTCGGAGACGCAGTGCACCTTGGCGGTTGCGGCCGAGCTGGTCGAGCACCTCCGCCATCTCGTCCGGCTCGGACAAGCGCGTCCAGTCGAGGTCGGTCTGGTAGGGCGACAGCTCCGCGACGACGAAGCCGACGCCGTCGTGCGGGCCGCCCTCCATGCGGGTCCAGCCGAGCCACAGGTCGGAGTGCGCCTGCAGCGCGCGCTGCGACACCGCCGTCCGGTGCCCCTGGTGCGCGAAGCTCTCGCGCAGCCGCTCCTCGTGGACGATGCGGCTGGCCGACGCGACGCCGCCCTGCTTCATCGTGAGCACGACGTCGTTCTCCAGCGCCTGCCCTCGACGAGCAGCCGGTACGCCGGCAGCCCGGCACTGCCGATGCCGGAGCCGCAGGTGCCGACGACGTCCCTGAGCGCGCAGCTGATGCTCCCCAGGCGCTTGGAGTCCGGGACGGTGTCGAGGTACGCCGCGTAGGCCCGCTCGACGACGGCGCGCTCCTCGTCGTCGAGCCGCCGCACGTCCTCGCCGGCGCGGAAGCCGCGCTCGGCGTCCTGCACGACGGTGAGGCGGTCGAGCAGCGCGATCCGCGTCGACAGCTGGGCGTCGCGCAGGGCGGCACGGACCGCGCCGGTGGCGTTGTCCAGGCCCAGCGCCCACCGGTGGTCCTGCTCGCCGGACACGAAGACGCGGACCTGGTCGAGGTAGGCGCGCACGTAGGTCTGCACCAGCGGGTGATGTCGTCGTCCGACAGCCCCTTGGTCCAGCCGAGCAGCGCCACGCTCGCGCCCATGCGCTGCAGGTCCCAGGTGACGTGACCCAGGCACGCCTCGTCGAAGTCGTTGACGTGGAAGACGAGCACGCCGGTGCCGTCCATGTAGCTGCCGAAGTTCTCCGCGTGCAGGTCGCCCTGAATCCAGACCCGGCCCGTGCGGTCGTCGGCCCACGGGTCGTCGCGCTACGCGGCGTCGGCGTAGAAGACGCACGCCGAGCCGCGGTAGAACCGGAAGGGATCGGCCGCCAGGGCGCGGCACTTGCGGCGGAACGCCGCCGGGTCGGCGGCAGCCAGGTCACGGCGCGACGGCCGCCGGGCGGCTGCCGCGCACGCCGGTCTCCGGCCGCACCAGCGGGAACAGGATCGTCTCGCGGATCGGCAGGCCGGTCAGCAGCATGACGAGCCGGTCGACGCCGAGGCCCATGCCCCCCATCGGCGGCGCGCCGTGCTCGAGCGCACGCAGGAAGTCCTCGTCGAGCTCCATCGCCTCCGGATCGCCGCCCGCGGCCTTCAGCGACTGCTCGGTCAGCCGGCGCCGCTGCTCGACCGGGTCGACGAGCTCGCTGTACGCCACGCCGAGCTCCACCCCGGCCACGATCAGGTCCCACGCCTCGGTCAGACGGTGGTCGTCGCGGTGCGGCCGGGCCAGCGGCCGGACGCTGACCGGGTAGTCGCGCACGAACGTCGGCTCGAGCAGGGTGTGCTCGGCGAGCTTCTCGTAGAGCTCGAGCACGACCTCGCCGCCGTCCCAGCCCGGCTGCACGGCGACGTCGTGCCGCTCCGCGAGCTGCACCAGCCGGTCGAGCTCCGTGCCCGGGTCGACCTGCTCGCCGACCGCCGCGCTGACCAGCCCGTGCACCGTCGCGCTGCGCCATGGCGCGTCGAGGTCGATCTCGCCGCCGCGGCCGTCCGGCACCACCGTGCGGCCGAGCTCGCGCGCGGCGTCGAGCACGAGGTCCCGGGTGAGCTCGGCCATCGTGTCGTAGTCGCCGTACGCTTCGTAGGCCTCGAGCTCCGTGAACTCCGGGAAGTGCGTGCTGTCGATGCCCTCGTTGCGGAACGTCTTGCCGATCTCGTAGACGCGGTCGACGCCGCCGACGACCAGACGCTTGAGGAAGAGCTCGGTCGCGATCCTCAATGTCACGTCCAGGTCGAGCGCGTGGACGTGCGTCTCGAAGGGTCGCGCCGCGGCGCCTCCGTGCACCACCTGGAGGACCGGGGTCTCGACCTCGAGGTAGTCCCGGCGCTCGAACGTGCTGCGCAACGAGCGGACCACGGCAGCGCGCTCGCGCACAACCCGGCGGCTGGCCGGGTTGACCAGCAGATCGAGGTAGCGCTGCCGCACCCGGGCCTCGGGGTCGGTCAGGCCCTTGTGCTTGTCCGGCAGCGGTCGCAGCGCCTTGCTCGTCAGTCGCCACTCCCGGGCGAGCACGCTGAGCTCCCCGCGCCGGCTGCTGACGACCTCGCCGGTGACCCCGACGTGGTCGCCCAGGTCGACGTCGCCCTTCCAGGCCGCGAGCCGCTCCTCGCCTACGCCGTCGAGGCTCACCATCACCTGGAGGGTCGCGTCGCCCTCCTGCAGCGTCGCGAAGCAGAGTTTGCCGCCCGTGCGGCTGAGCACGACGCGGCCGGTGACCGAGACCGTCTCGCCCGTCGCGGTGTCGGCCGGCAGGTCGCCGTGCCGCTCGCGCAGCTGCGCCAGCGACGCGGTGCGCGGGAAGCCAAGCGCGTACGGCGCCTGCCCGGCCGCCACCAGCCGGTCGTACTTCTCGCGGCGCACCCGCACCTGCTCGGGGAGCTCGTCGGGCTCGGGCAGCTCGTCACGAGCGGGGGCGGCGGACACAGGGCCAGGGTAGTGAGCACGCTCCTCGTCGGACCCGCTCAGGAGCGCACGGCCGCGGCAGGGCGGCGGAGCGCGGACTCGCGGGCCAGCAGCGCGCCCAGCAGCAGCGAGACGCCCGCCATCTCGAGCCCCTCCTCGAGCGCGGTGACCACGACGTGGCCTCGCGGTCGCCGTGGGCGGTGAGCACGGCCCGGAGACGGTCTCCAGGCCCAGCGCCCCGGTCAGGTGGACCAGGCCGCAGACCGACAGCCGGCGACGTACGACGGGCGGCTGGCCGCGCAGCGCCGTCAGCAGCACCAGCCCGACGACGCCGGCGACGAGCGCGCCGGGCACCACCCAGGCGAAGTGCAGGGCGTCGTCAGCCACGGCCGCGCCCAGGGCGCCGAGTCGCTCGTGCAGCGCGAACCACTCGTCGAGCGCGAGCGCCGCCGACACGAGCGTCACGAGTACCCAGCCACCCGCTCGCGACCGGTCCTCGACGACCGCCAGGGACCCGGCCAGGGCGACCGCCGACAGCAGCAGCGCCACCGACCAGGCGGTCGGGACATTGCGCTCGCTGTTGACGTCGAACAGCCGCAGCGCCGCGATCGGCGGGCTGCCCGGGTCGGCGACCTGCAGCCGGTGGGCGAGCAGGCGCACGGCCAGGCTGATCGCCACCACGACCACCGACCCCGCCAGCGGCCCGGCGCTGCACCGCAACCACTCCTCGAGCAGCACCGGCGGAGGATGGCAGCCGACGGCGTGGGGGACGTGGGGGCGCGCCGAGCGAACGACCACCTCGCCGCGACGACAGCGCCGTCGCCTGCGGTCAGGCCGGGGGCCACTCCACGAGGGTCAGGACGGCGGTGACGAGCACCCAGGCCTCGAGCAGCCCGAGCAGCAGGACGCGGTACGCCCACAGGCTCACGGCCGACGGCTCGCGGTAGACCCGCTGCGCCCCCGGTCTGCGCCGCCGGCTCCGTCC
>JALYMN010000076.1 GCA_030773675.1 Actinomycetota bacterium | reverse complement strand
GTCCTTCACCGCCTGCGGGCGCGAGGCGTAGTCGTAGTCGGCGTCGCAGGACGGCGTGCCCGACAGGCAGAACGGGACGCCGGCCGCCAGCGCACCATCGAAGCCGGGGTCGAACTCCTCGCGGTAGACGCGCTGGGTGAGGTCCCAGTAGACGGCCTCGTGGTAGTCCCAGAGGAACTCCGAGCCCGCCGGCATGCCGGCGGCCAGGATCCGCTGGTGCGCGGTCTCGTCGCCCGCCCGCCAGGCCGGGTAGTCGCGCATCGCCGTCGGCAGGTAGGTGAACAGGTTCGGGCCGTTGGCCCGGAACAGCGTGCCCTCCCAGTCGACCGCGCCGTCGTACAGCTCGGGACGGTTCTCCAGCTGCCACCGGGTGAGGTAGCCGCCGTTGCTGATGCCGGTCATGAGCGTGCGCCGCGGAGCCTGCCCGTACGCCGCCGCCACCGCCTCCTTCGCCGCGACGGTGAGCTGGGTGACCCGCTCGTGCCACTCGGCGACCGCGTCGCCCGGCGCGACGCCGTCGTTGTAGAAGGACGTCCCGGTGTTGCCCTTGTCGGTGCTGGCGAAGGCGTAGCCCCGGCTCAGCACCCAGTCGCTGATGATGAAGTCGTTCGCGTACTGCTTGCGCACACCCGGCGCGCCCGTGACGACCAGGCCGCCGTTCCAGCGGTCCGGCAGGCGGAGGACGAACTGGCTGTCGTGGTTCCACCCGCGGGTGGTGTTGGTCCGGGAGGTGTCCGGGAAGTAGCCGTCGACCTGCACGCCCGGCACGCCGGTCGGGTTGACGGTGCCGCGCGCGTTGAGCGGGGCCCAGTCCGACTGGTCGGTGTGGCCGGTGAGCGTCGTGCCGGCGGTGGTGAGGTCGTCGAGGCAGGCGACGACGGTGCGCTCGGCAGCGGGCACCTGCACGCCGTCCTGCGCGGCGCAGTGGGGCGTCGTCACCGTCGCGGGTGGCGGCGCGGTCTCGGCCAGCGCAGGCAGGGCCAGCAGCGGCACCGCCAGCAGCGCGGCGAGTGCGGCAGGACGCAGCACGGGGGCCTCCTCGCGGGACAGGGACGTCGTCGCCTGTCTTCGCGGTCGCTGCCCGGACTCCTGCCGGGCTACCCGGTGCTCTCCTGCGCGGCGGCGTCCGCGGGACGACCGTGCCGGCTGGCGTCGTCGCCGTCGCCGCGTCCCTGCGCGCTGTCGAGCAGCGGGTCGCCGTGGGGCTTGGGCGACGAGGGCTCCGCCGCGTCGTCCGGCATCCCCGGCCGGGATGCGGGGGTGGCGGACGGGTCGGCGGTGCGGTCGGGCTCGGTCACGGTGCTCTCGCCTCCGGAAGGTGTGGACGTCCACTCCGGCCTGCCCGCGGGCAGGCCGGGTCGCACCTCGGACCGCGTCAACCCTCCTCCGGCTCCACCGGCTGGATCCAGGCCAGGTACGCCGAGCGCCCGCCGCGGGGCGGGAGCTGCTCGACGAGGAAGTCGCAGGGGACCTCCCGGCCGTCGGCGTGCAGGACGGGCAGCCGCAGCGGGACGCCGAGCACGTGCGCCTCCCCCGTGGTCAGGTGCCGGGTGAACCCGGCCACGTGCGCCTCCCGCAGCGCCGGCGGGATGAGCGTGACGACCCGACGGCCGACGAGCCCGTCGACCGACCAGCCCAGCGCGGCGGCCAGGCGCTCGCTCACGCCGATGATGCGGTTGGCGTCGTCGGCCGCGACTACGCCGCGGCCGCTCGCGAGGGCCTCGTCGAGGTCCCACCCCGGGGCCTCCCGCTGGTCGTTGACGTCCGTCTCGAAGCGCTCCTGCGCCGTGCCGGGCCAGGGACTCGGCGGCACCCCGCCGAGCTGGCTCTGCACCTGCTCGCACACCCAGTCGCGCACCGCGACGACCTCCGGCAGGCCGGGGCGGGACAGCAGCCGCCCGGCCATCGCCAGCCGCTCGGCGGCGTCCAGGGCGTCCTGCAGGGCACCGAAGCCGGCCCCCGTCTCGCGGGACAGGCGCAGCTCCAGGTCGAGCCGCTCGGGCACCGGCGGCAGCGGGCTGGGGTGCCCCTGGGGCACGGCCGGACGCGCCGCGCCGGCCTGCCGGGCCTGCTCCAGCGCGGCCAGCAGGGCGCTCGACACGGTCCCCCGGCTGCGGTCGGCGGCGGCCAGGTCCACCTCGACGTCGTCGTGCTCGGACAGGTGGAGGACCAGTTCGCGCAGCAGCGCGTCGTGGTGCTGGCGCCCGGCCAGCCACAGGGTGGGCGGGATGCCGCGGAGCACGACCGTCACCTCGTCGTCCGGCGACCCGGCGGGGGGGGCGGGCGGTCCGGGGTCGGGCTCGAGGGCGCTCACGTCCCAGACGGTGGAGAGCGGTCCGTCCCAGACGTCGGGCAGTGCGTCGGCGTCGTCGGCGGCCGCGTCGTCCAGCTCGAACCAGACCACCTTGCCCTGCGCGCCGAGGCCGGTGACCCCGCAGCGGCTGGTGATCGCGCCGACGAGGGCCATGCCCCGTCCGGTGGTGGCGTGCCGGTCGTAGTCGCGCTGGGCGGGCAGCATCGGGTTGCTGTCGCGCACCTCGACGCGGAGCCCGCCGGGCCGCAGTGTCGCCGTCACGTCGAAGGGCGTGTGGCCGTGCAGCGCCGCGTTCGTGGCGATCTCGCTCACGGCCAGCTCTGCGGCGTCGCGCAGCTCCTCGCGGTCGGCGTCGCCGAGCACCTCGCGCACGAGGCGCCGGGCCTGCCCCGCGCTCGCCGGCGCAGGGGGCAGCTGCACGGACCTGCGCTCGAGCACGTCGCCCTCGGCGCCGACCTGCCCGTGCACCTGTCCCGCCGTCGTCACGAGAGCCAACAACCCCGCAGCATCCGCCCATCATGCCCCCGGCGCGAGCCCACGGGGAGGCACGACGGCAGCAGGTGCCGCAGGTCAGCAAAACGGACGTACGGTTTGTGCGTAACCTGGTGCTGTGCCAAAGGTGTCCGACGACCAGCTGAGCGCCCGCCGGGCGCAGATCCTGGACGGCGCTCGGCGGGCGTTCGCGCGACACGGCTACGAGGGCTCGACCGTGCGGGTGCTGGAGGCCGAGACCGGCCTGTCGCGGGGCGCGATCTTCCACCACTTCCACGACAAGGAGGCCCTCTTCCTCGCCCTGGCCGAGGACGAGGCCACCCGCACCGCCGCGGTCGTCGCCGAGCACGGCCTGGTGCAGGTCATGCGCGACCTCCGCGACCGCGACAGCGGCGAGCTCGGGATGCAGCTCGAGGTGCGCCGCCGGATGCGCACCGACCCGGCTTTCGCGCAGGCGTGGTCCGCGCGCCAGCAGGCGGTCCGCCGCGCGGCGGTGCAGCGGCTGGAGCGGCAGCGCGCCGCCGGCGTGGTGCGCACCGACGTGCCGGTGGAGGTCCTCGTCGACTTCCTCCGTCTCGCCCTCGACGGGCTCGTCAGCTCGCTCGCCGCGGGACTGCCGGTCGGCCAGCTCGACGGGGTGCTCGACCTCGTCGAGGACGCCGTACGACGACCACGCCCTGCGCAGGCCCAGGGCCTCGCGCAGCCCGCCGGGGAACAACCCCACCACGCCCTCCACGACCTGTCGGAGGCCCCCGTTAGCGTGACCGCAGACCACACCGAGGGAGCAGACATGACCAGTCAGGACAGCTTCGGCGCGCGCGGCACGCTGGACGTCGGGGGCACGTCGTACGAGGTGTACCGGATCACCGCGGTCGACGGCGCGGCGGACCTGCCGTACTCCTTCAAGGTGCTGCTGGAGAACCTGCTGCGCACCGAGGACGGCGCCAACATCACCGCGGACCACGTCCGCGCCCTCGCCGGGTGGGACCCGTCGGCGGAGCCCGACACCGAGATCCAGTTCACCCCGGCGCGCGTGCTGATGCAGGACTTCACCGGCGTGCCGTGCATCGTCGACCTGGCCACCATGCGCGAGGCCATGGCCCACCTGGGCGGCGACCCGAAGAAGATCAACCCCCTGGCCCCGGCCGAGCTGGTCATCGACCACAGCGTCATCGCCGACCACTTCGGCTCTCCGGACGCGCTCAGCCTCAACAGCGCTCTCGAGTACGACCGCAACCGCGAGCGCTACGAGTTCCTCAAGTGGGGTCAGACCGCTTTCGCCGACTTCAAGGTCGTGCCGCCGGAGACCGGCATCGTCCACCAGGTCAACCTCGAGCGGCTGGCGACGGCCGTCTTCACGCGCGAGGTCGGCGGCGCGCTCCAGGCCTACCCCGACACCCTGGTCGGCACCGACTCCCACACGACGATGATCAACGGCCTGGGCGTGCTCGGCTGGGGCGTCGGCGGCATCGAGGCGGAGGCCGCGATGCTCGGGCAGCCGGTGTCGATGCTCATCCCGAAGGTCGTCGGCTTCAAGCTCGTCGGCGAGCTGCCGGCCGGAGCGACCGCGACCGACCTGGTGCTGACGGTCACCGAGCTCCTGCGCAAGCAGGGCGTCGTCGGCAAGTTCGTGGAGTTCTACGGGCCCGGCGTGTCGAACGTCCCGCTCGCCGACCGCGCCACCATCGGCAATATGAGCCCCGAGTACGGCTCGACGTGCGCGATCTTCCCGATCGACGAGGAGACCCTGTCCTACCTGCGACTGACCGGCCGGCCGGAAGAGCGGATCGCTCTGGTCGAGGCCTACGCCAAGGAGCAGGGCATGTGGCACGACCCGGCTGCCGAACCGCGCTACAGCGAGCGGGTCGAGCTGGACCTGTCGACCGTCGTGCCGTCCCTCGCCGGGCCCAAGCGCCCGCAGGACCGCGTGCCGCTCGACATGGCCAAGGCCCTGTTCCGCACCTCACTCAAGGACTACGTGCCGGGGCAGGTCGTCGAGCAGGACCGCAAGCCCGGCGTCCCGCCGGCGGCGCAGGCTGCCGTGGAGGGCACCGTCGACGAGGCGAGCGCCGAGTCGTTCCCGGCGTCCGACCCGGCCTCGCCGTCGCACGACACGGAGGCCGACAAGCCGGTCAGCGTGAATGTCGGGGACGTGTCCGACCGCCCGAGCAACCCGGTCGCCACGACGCTGTCGAGCGGCGACCGCGTCGAGCTCGACCACGGGGCCGTCGCGATCGCCGCGATCACCTCGTGCACCAACACGAGCAACCCCTACGTCATGGTCGGGGCCGGTCTGCTGGCCAAGAACGCGGTGGAGAAGGGCCTGCAGGCCAAGCCGTGGGTGAAGACCACGCTGGCGCCCGGGTCGAAGGTCGTCACGGACTACTACGAGAAGGCCGGCCTGACGCCGTACCTCGACAAGCTGGGCTTCCAGACCGTCGGCTACGGCTGCACGACCTGCATCGGCAACTCGGGGCCGCTGCCGGAGGAGGTCAGCGCGGCCGTGAACGAGGGCGACCTCGCCGTGGTGTCCGTGCTGTCGGGCAACCGCAACTTCGAGGGCCGCATCAACCCGGACATCAAGATGAACTACCTCGCGTCCCCGCCGCTGGTGGTCGCCTACGCGCTCGCCGGGTCCATGGACATCGACATCACGAGCGAGCCGCTCGGCACGGGCACGGACGGGTCCCCGGTCTACCTGGCCGACATCTGGCCGTCGGCGCAGGACGTCGCCCGGGTCGTCGGCGAGGCGATCACGAGCGACATGTACGCCGCGTCCTACTCCGACGTGTTCGCCGGCACCGAACGCTGGAAGGCCATCGAGGTCCCGGCCGGCGAGACCTTCTCCTGGGACCCCTCCTCGACCTACGTGCGCAGGCCGCCGTACTTCGAGGGCATGCAGCGTGAGCCGGCGCCGCTCACCGACATCACCGGCGCCAAGGTGCTGGCCAAGCTGGGCGACTCGGTGACGACGGACCACATCAGCCCGGCCGGCTCGATCAAGAAGGACAGCCCCGCAGGTCGGTACCTGCAGGAGAACGGCGTCGCGCCGAAGGACTTCAACAGCTACGGCTCGCGCCGCGGCAACCACGAGGTCATGATCCGCGGGACGTTCGCCAACATCCGCCTGCGCAACCAGCTCGCGCCGGGGACGGAGGGCGGCGTCACCGTCAAGGACGGGCAGCAGACGTCGATCTACGAGGCCTCGCAGGCCTACCAGGCGGAGGGGACGCCGCTGGTGATCCTCGCCGGCAAGGAGTACGGCTCCGGCTCGTCGCGCGACTGGGCGGCCAAGGGCACGGCGCTGCTCGGCGTGCGGGCGGTCATCGCCGAGTCCTACGAGCGGATCCACCGGTCCAACCTGATCGGCATGGGCGTGCTGCCGCTGCAATACGCCCATGGCGACAGCGCGGAGTCGCTCGGCCTGACCGGCGCGGAGACCTTCACGATCGAGGGGATCGCCGCCGGCGACGCCGTGCCGCGCGAGCTCGTCGTCAAGGCGGACGACAAAGAGTTCCGGGTGCTGGTGCGCATCGACACGCCCGGGGAGCAGGCCTACTACCGCAACGGCGGGATCATGCAGTACGTCCTGCGGTCCCTGCTGGGCAGCGTCGAGGGCGGTCAGGGCGCGCCGAGCGCCAACTGACCCGCCGGTGGGGCCGGGCCCACGAGGGGTCCGGCCCTGCCGCCTGCCCGCCCCGCACCTCTCGTGGGCCGCGCCGTGCAACGGCGCCACTATCCGGCGAGACAGGGGCGATACTGAGAGCGTGACCACCTCGCCTCCCGAGGCCGGTACGCCGCGCCCGCCCCTGCCGGGGGCCGTCAGCCGCGGTCGTGGGCCCCGGTGGGGGGACGGCACGCGCCCTGCTCCGCCAGGGCTCGCCCCGGTACCTCCTCCCTGCGCACCGAAGGACCACGTGTGACACCGCCCCGCACCGCACAGCCTGTCGACGACGCGACCGCCGACCCGGTCG
>JALYMN010000075.1 GCA_030773675.1 Actinomycetota bacterium | reverse complement strand
CCCGCCGACAGGGCCGCCTCGACCAGCTCGACGCTGCGGCCGGGACGGGCCAGGCGCACGCGCAGCTCCAGCTCGGCGACCGGCACCGCGCCGATCAGCTCCACGGTCATCCGCGCCACCTGGACGTCGTCGCGGGGCTCGCAGCGCTCGACCGCCCGGCCGAGCAGCGCGCTCGGCGGACCGCCGTGCTGCGCCGCCGGGTCCCACGGGCCCGAGGCGTGCTCGGTCGCGCGCCAGCGCAGCCCGTCGGCGTCCAGGGGCTCGAAGAAGGCGTCGGCCATGCGGCGGACCCTAGTGACCGGTGGCGCCGTCCGGCCCGCAGACTGTGCCGTCCCGACAGAGACGGAGCACGCATGCGCGCGGTCACCCTGCCCTCGTACGGCGGCCCCGAGGCCCTCGTCCTCGCCGAGGTCGACGACCCGGCGGCCGGACCCGGTGAGGTGCTCGTCGACGTCGTCGCGACGGCGGTCAACCGGGCGGACCTGCTGCAGCGGCGCGGGCTCTACCCGCCGCCGGCGGGCGCGCCGGTGTACCCGGGGCTGGAGTGCTCGGGGCGGGTCGCGGCGCTCGGCGAGGGCGTCACCGGGTGGGCAGTCGGCGAGGAGGTGTGCGCGCTGCTGACGGGCGGTGGCTACGCCGAGCGGGTCGCCGTCCCGGTCGGGCAGCTGCTCCCGGTGCCGGCGGGGGTGTCGCTCGTCGACGCGGCCGGGCTGCCCGAGGTTGCGTGCACGGTCTGGAGCAACGTCTTCCAGCTGGCGGCCCTGCAGCCCGGCGAGCACCTGCTCGTGCACGGGGGGACGAGCGGCATCGGCACGATGGCGGTCCAGCTCGCCCGCCGGTACGGCGCGGAGGTGTCGGTGACCGTCGGCTCGCCGGCCAAGGCGCAGCGGGCGCGCGAGCTCGGCGCCGGGCTCGCCGTCCTCTACCGCGAGCAGGACTTCGTGGAGGAGGTCCGGGCGGCGACCGGCGGGCGGGGTGCCGACGTCGTCCTGGACAACATGGGCGCGGCGTACCTGGCGCGCAACGTGCGGGTGCTGGCGCCTGGCGGGCGCCTCGTCGTCATCGGGTTCCAGGGCGGGGTCAAGGCCGAGCTCGACCTCGGGGTGCTGCTGGCCAAGCGCGGCGCGGTCCACGCCACGTCGCTGCGGGCGCGGCCGGCGGCGGAGAAGGCCGCGATCGTCGCGGGCGTGCTCGCCGGGGTGTGGCCCGCGGTCGAGGCGGGCGAGGTGCGGCCGGTGGTCGACCGGGTGCTGCCGCTCGAGCAGGTGGCCGACGCGCACCGGGTGCTCGAGGAGAGCACGCACGTCGGGAAGGTGCTGCTGCAGGTGCGCTGACACGGCGGACCGGTGCGCCCCTCGCGAGGGGCTCCTCTCCCGAGACGATCTTCGCCTCGTCGTCGGCGACACGCCGCAGGGCTAGCAACGGGGACGAAGATCGTCGCACAGCGGGGAGCGGGACCCGCGGGGCTACAGCGCGGCGAGCAGCCGGTCGACGTCCTCCTCGGTCGTGTAGCAGGCGACGCCCGCCCGGACGGCGCCGCCGCGCTCCTCCAGCCCGAGCGCCGTCATGAGCTCGACCGCGTAGTAGTTGCCGGCCCACACGCACACGCCCTGCGCGCCGAGGTCGGCGGCGACCTGCTGCGGGCTGCGCCCGGCGAGGATGAACGCGACGGTCGGCGTACGGCGGGCCGGGCGACCGACCAGCGTGACGTCGTCGCGCTCGCGCAACCCGGCCAGCAGCCGGTCGAACACCGCCTGCTCGTGGCGGTGCAGCGCCTCGACGCCGGACAGCACGCACTCCCGCCGCGTCGCGCCGCTGCCCCAGCCGGCCAGCCAGTCCACGGCCGCCGTGAGGCCGGCGAGCTGGCCGAAGGCGAGCGTGCCGAGCTCGAAGCGGTCGGGCACCTCGTCGCTGCTGGGAAGCAGCTTGTCCGGCCGCAGCCCCTCGAGCACCGCCGGGTCGGCAGCGGTCGCCCCGAGGTGCGGGCCGTACCACTTGTAGGCCGACGTCGCCCAGAAGTCGGCGCCCAGCGCACGGGCGTCGACCGGGCCGTGCGGGGTCGCGTGCACGCCGTCCACGTGCACCAGGGCGCCGACGGCGTGCGCCCGCTCGGCCACCGCGGCGACGTCCGGGCGCGTGCCGGTCGCGTTGCTGGCCCCGGTGAGGGCGACGAAGCGGGTGCGCTCGGTGAGCAGGTCGTCGTACTGCTCGACCGGGAGCTCGCAGGTGTCGAGGTCGACCTCGGCCCACCGGACCGTGGCCCCGGCGCGGTCGGCCGCCTGCAGCCAGGGCCGGATGTTGCTGTCGTGGTCGAGCCGGCTGACGACGACCTCGTCGCCCGGTCCCCAGGTCCTGGCCAGCGCGGACGCCAGCACGTAGTTGTTGGCGGTCGTCGACTGGCCGAGGACGACCCCGGCCGGGTCGCCGCCGACGAGGTCGGCCACCGCCGCGCGGGCCGCGTCGACCAGGCCGTCGGCCCGCGCGCTGCTGGCGAAGGGGCCGTGCCGGTTCGACACCGCGCTGCGCAGCGCGTCGCGCAGTGCGTCGCTCACCGGCTCGGGGACCTGCGTGCCTCCCGGGCCGTCGAAGTGCGCGAGCCCCTCGGCGAGCGCGGGGAACTGGGCACGGGCCTGCTCGACGTCGAACACGTGAGCAGCCTGTCAGGTAGCCCCGGGATCGACGGGGGAGGATGCCGGGCATGAGCGAGCAGGCACCCGAGCAGCCCCGCCAGCAGGTCGTCGTCGTCGGCCAGGACGGCCAGCCGGTCGCGGCCGTGCAGATGCCCCAGACCCAGGACGGCGCCGACGAGCGCAGCCCGGCCGAGCTCGTCGAGCAGCCGGCGAAGGTCATGCGGATCGGCTCGATGGTCAAGCAGCTGCTCGAGGAGGTCCGCTCGGCGCCTCTGGACGACGCCGCCCGCGAGCGGCTGCGGGAGATCCACGCGACGTCGGTGCGCGAGCTCGCGGCCGGGCTCGCGCCCGAGCTGCAGGAGGAGCTCGACCGCATCACCCTGCCGTTCCGCGACGAGATCCCCTCGGACGCCGAGCTGCGGGTCGCGCAGGCCCAGCTCGTCGGCTGGCTGGAGGGGCTGTTCCACGGCATCCAGACCGCGCTGTTCGCCCAGCAGATGGCGGCGAAGATGCAGCTCGAGCAGCAGGCACGGGGCGGACGCCCTGCGCTGCCCGGCGGGGGGTCCGGTGTCGGCGGTCCGGGGATCGCCATGCCCGGCGCGCCTGCCGGCGGCACGGGCCAGTACCTGTAGGAGTCGGACGGGGAGACGCCAGGACGACGCGATGCCCCAGCGAGGCTGCCGGCGCAGGAGCGGGACGCGCGCGACAGGAGTTGAACGTGCACTCAGACCCAGCGCCCGCACGCGCACCCGCGGACGGCGCCGTCGCGGAGCGCTCGGGCACGAGGGCGCCCGGACGGGACGTCCCGTCAGAACCAGCGTTCGAGCACCTGCGGCACGCCGTCGTCGTCCACGGACGCCGTGACCTCGTCGGCGAGCTCGAGCACCTCCGGGTGCGCGTTCGCGACGGCCACGCCGAGCCCCGCCCAGGCGAGCATCGGCAGGTCGTTGGGCATGTCGCCGAACGCGACGACGTCCTCGGCGGGCACGCCGCGCTCCTCGGCGAGCGCCGCGAGCCCGGACGCCTTGCTCACCCCCACCGCGCTCACCTCGAGCAGCCCGTCGCTGCTGCTGTGGGTGAGCGTCGCCCGCTCCCCCACGGCGGCCCGGGCGGCAGCGAGCAGGTCGTCGCTGCCGAGCTCGGGGTGCCGGGCGAGCAGCTTGACCACCCCGCCCTCGCACAGCTCCTCCACCGGCCGCGGCGTGTGGTCGGGCACGGGGTACGTCGGGCGGTAGCCGGAGTCGTGCGCGAAGCGCAGGTCCGGGCTCTCGACGGCGAAGGCGATGTCGGGCAGCGCCTCGCGCAGCGCGGTGACGACGTCGAGGGCCGCCTGCTGCTCGAGCAGGAACGACTCCACGACCTGCTCGGTGTGCAGGTCGTAGAGCAGGGCGCCGTTCGCGCAGACCGCGAGGCCGCGGTGCCCGGTCTCCTCGACGACCGGGTGCATCCAGCGCGGCGGCCGTCCGGTGACCATGACGAACGGGACGCCGGCAGACTCGATCCGGGCGATCACCTCCCGGGTCCGCGGGGCGACCGTGCCGTCGGAGCGCACGATCGTGCCGTCGAGGTCGGTGGCGACGAGGCGGGGCGGGTTCACGCAGCGCTCACTGGGGCGTCAGCTCCTCGCGCCCGCCCAGGTGGGGCCGCAGCGCCGGCGGCACGTGCACCGACCCGTCGGCCCGCTGGTGCACCTCGAGCAGGACGGCGATCGTCCGCCCGACCGCGCACATCGTGCCGTTGAGCGTCGCCGGGTGCCCGCCGCCCTTCGCCCGGGTGCCGAGCCGACGCGCCTGGAAGTCGGTGCAGTTGCTCGTCGAGGTGAGCTCCAGCCAGCGCTCCTGCGACGGCAGCCAGGCCTCGCAGTCGAACTTGCGCGCCGCGCTGGAGCCGAGGTCGCCGGCCGCGACGTCGATCACCCGGAACGGCAGCTCCAGCTGCGTGAGGAACTGCCTCTCGTGGTCGAGCAGCCGCTGGTGCTCGGCCTCCGCGTCGTCCAGCGCGGTGTAGGAGAACATCTCGACCTTGTCGAACTGGTGCACCCGGATGATCCCGCGGGTGTCCTTCCCGTGACTGCCCGCCTCCCGGCGGAAGCACGAGGAGAACCCGGCGTAGCGCCGCGGCAGGCCGTCGAGCGTCTCGCCGCCGTGGTACGCCGCGAGCGGCACCTCCGACGTCCCGACGAGGTAGAGGTCGTCGGACTCCACCCGGTAGACCTCCGCCGCGTGCGCACCGAGGAACCCGGTGCCCTCCATCGCCTCCGGCCGGACCAGCGCCGGCGCGATCACCGGCACGAACCCGGCCGCCGTCGCCTGCGCCATCGCGAGGTTGACCAGGGCGAGTTCGAGCAGCGCGCCCGGCCCCGTGAGGAAGGCGAACCGCGAGCCGCTCACCTTGGCGCCGCGCTCGGTGTCGATCGCCCGGAGCCCGGCGCCGACGTCGAGGTGGTCGCGCACCGTGAAGTCGTACGCCGGCACCTCGCCGACCTGCTCGAGCACGACGAAGTCCTGCTCCCCGCCCGGCGGCGCGCCCTGCACGACATTCGGCACGGCGAGGTGCGCCGCGCGCAGCGCCTGCTCGGCGGCGGCCTGCGCCCCCTCGGCCTGCTTGACGTCGGCGGCGAGGGCCTTGGCCTCGTCGAGCACCGCCGGCCGCTCCTCCGGCGAGGCCGAGCGGACCGACTGCGACACCCGCTTCTGCTCCGCCCGGATGCCGTCGGCAGTGGTGACCGCGGCCCGGCGGGCCTCGTCGGCGGCCAGCAGCGCGTCGACCAGCCCCGGGTCGTCGCCGCGCGCGCGCTGGGAGTCGCGCACGCGCTCGGGGTCGTCGCGCAGCAGCCGGAGGTCGATCACCGGGACAGGCTACGGCGCACCGGCGCGCCGGCCGGGATGCGCAGGCGGCAGCAGGGGAAGGGGCTGCGCATGCGCAGCCCCCTGTTCGGACAGCACCAGGAGACCGCGACCTCGGAGCGCATGGCGCTGCAGAACCCGCACCTGCTGCGGGTGCGGCTCGACGGCGAGCTGCTCGCCCGGCAGGGCGCGATGGTCGCCTACCAGGGAGCGGTCGACTTCGTGTACGAGGGCTCCGGCAGCGTCGGCCGGTTCCTCAAGAAGGCGCTGACCGGCGAGGGCCTGCCGCTCATGCGCTGCACCGGGCGCGGTGACCTGTTCCTCGCCCGCGACGGCCGCGAGCTGTTCCTGGTCGAGCTCGAGGACGAGACCCTCACCGTCAACGGCGACAACCTGCTCGCGTTCGACCCCGGGCTGTCGTGGGACGTCCGCCGGGTCGAGGGCGCCTCCGTGCTGGCCGGCGGGCTGTTCAACACGGTGCTGTCCGGCCGGGGGACGGCGGTGCTGTCGTCGTACGGGACGCCGGTGGTGCTCGACACCGGCGAGGCGCCGACCTTCGCCGACCTGCAGTCCGCCATCGCCTGGTCGGAGCAGCAGACGAGCGTGCGGCGCACCGCGACCGCGTCCGCGCTCATCGGGCGGGGCAGCGGCGAGGCGTTCCAGCTGGCCTTCGGCGGCCCCGGGTTCGTCGTCGTGCAGTCCAGCGAGGGGCCGGTCGTCCCTCCGCACCAGCACTGAGCGACGGCACTGAGCGACGGCCGGGTGCCCGCCGACTGCGTCTTCTGCCGGGTCGTCGCGGGCGACCTGCCGAGCCACGTCGTGCACGCCGACGCGGCGACCGTGGCGTTCCTCGACAGCGCGCCCGCTGCGCGCGGTCACACCCTGGTCGTCCCGCGCACGCACGCCGCCGACGTCTGGGACGCCGGGCCGGAGGTGCTCGCCGACGTCGTGCGCAGCGCGCACGTGGTGGCGGCGCTGCTGCGCGAGCGGCTGGCGCCGGACGGGCTGACGCTGCGGCAGAACAACGGTGCCGCGTCGGGCCAGCGGGTCGCGCACCTGCACCTGCACCTCGTGCCGCGCTGGCACGGCGACGGGACGGTCGGCTGGCCGTGGCCCCCGCCCGAGGGCCTCGACCTGGCGCAGGTGCTGGCCGACCTCACCGCGCCCGCGGACGGGGCCGCCCGGGGCGGCGGGACCGCTCCGGGCTGACCCGGCTCAGCGTCCGCGCTCCTCGCCCTCGCGCGGAGCGGTCTCCCCGGAGCCCGGGGGCACGATCGGCCGCAGCGGGCCCCCCGCGCTGCTCCCGCCCCCGGGGGGCGTCCCGGCGGCTCCGGGGGCGGTCTGGTCGCGCACCACCACGGCCGGGCGCCCGTCGTGGAGCCGGCTCTGCGCCAGGTCGGCGTCGCGGTCGGCCCGCTCGACCCGTACCGGGTCGGGACCGGGCGCGTCGTCGCGCCCACCGTCGCGCGCGTCGTCCCGTGCCGGGCCGGGCTCGTCGGCCGCACCGCTCCGCCCGTCCGCGCCGTCCTCCATCAGGCCCTCGAAGACGGCGCGGAAGTGCAGCATCCCCTGGCGCACCTCCTCCGTGTTGGCCGAGCGGGTGCTGTTGCGCTCCTCGATGGCGTGCCCGGCGCGGAAGCTGTCCAGGACGTGCCGGTGCTGCACCGACAGCATCGCGGCCTGCTCGTCCGGCCCGTCGGTCGGGAACCCGCGCTCGGCCATGAGCCGGGTGACGAGCGCGTCGGCCTCGGTCAGCGCCAGGACCGGCTCGTCGACGAAGCGGCTCTGCACGTGCCCCCAGGCCTCGACGTAGCGCTGCCGCGACCCGGCCGACAGCGGCCTGATCTCCAGCTGCGCGTGCCGCTCCTGCCGCGCCGCGAGCTCGCGCTCGGCCGCCTTCCTGCTCTCGGCCTGCTCGAGGGTGCGGTCGTACTCCGACCCGAAGGTGCCGCGCAGCTGCTCGCTGCGCTTCTTGCGGCGGGACGCCGCCAGCGCGGCCGCGACGACCGCGACGACGAGCAGGGCGACGACCACGAGCACGACGATCTGATCAGTGGGCACGGCAGCCTCCTCGCGGCGCGGCGCCGGGCGAGCGCCTGGAGGAGCAGTTCCCGGGCTGACCTGCGGCAACACGACAACGCTGCGTGAGCGGCGTCCACGAGGCGGCTAGGTTCGGGCGGTGGACCGGGAGCAGGTGCGGGCGCTGCTCGACGCGGTCGCCGCCGGCACGGCCAGCCCGGACGACGCGCTCGACCGGCTGGCCGCCGCGCCGTACGACGCCCTGGGGCACTCGCTCGTCGACCTGCACCGCGCCCTGCGCACCGGAGACCCGGAGGTGGTCTACGGCGCGGGCAAGACGACCGCGCAGGTGCTCGACGTGGTCGCCGCGCTGCGCGCCGCCTCCGACCGCGCCGTGCTCGTCACCCGCTGCGCACCGGCGACCGTCGAGGCCCTGCGC
>JALYMN010000074.1 GCA_030773675.1 Actinomycetota bacterium | reverse complement strand
TGCTCCGGGTCGCCGCGCAGTACCAGCACGCCGCCGCCGCGGGCGCTGTGCGCATGGCCGATCTGGCGGGGATCGCGCGGCAGGCCGCTCCCTCGCCGGACGCTGAGATCTGGAGGAGCTGGGTGGACCTGAGCCTGTGGCAGCAGGAGGACGACGAGCCTCACCCGAGGGGGTGACGATGACCCAGCAGGCCGCGCTGGAGCTGCGCGTCGTCGCGCTACGCCTGCTCAGCGCGCTGCTTGCTCAGGAACGCACCTCAGTCAGGCAGCGTGGACAGCAGCCGGCCGCAGCCCAAAGCGCGGAGGCGTCGGCGGAGGGCTGGCGGCTGTCGCCCGACGAGGACGCCCGCCTGCGCGCCCTCACCTGGCTCAAGAGGCTCGGCAGACTGTCCCCGAGCATGGCCGAGACCGAGCGGGAGCTGCGGGAGCGGGACCAGCGCGCGCAGGTTCGTGAGCCACAGGGCAATGTGGTGATCGTTCCGCTGCCGCTGGAACCGGACGAGCCGATGGGTGCGCAATCCGCCGCGCCGCCCGCCGGGCACCAGATCTACGGCCTGTATCAGCAGGACCGGCTGTGGCGGGCCACGTGCGGCTGCGGCTGGATCAGCGAGGGCTTCGAGCAGTTGGAGCACGCCTCGGCTCAGTACGACCTGCACGTGAACGACTCCCAGCCGTGATGCGAGCGTCAGAACTGACGCCGTGCACGTGTCCGACGTCGGCCCGCGGGCCGAGGTTGGCAGGAGCCGCCGTTCCCGCCACAAGTGCTGGGTGCGCTGCTCGCCCTCCGCAACGGCCCGCGCCGTGCCGGGCCGAGCACGACGCCTTCAACTCCTACTGCCGGAAGCGGGAATCGCCCGGGCCCTGGGGCTCCTCGCCGAGGTGGTGTCTGCAACTGCGGCATCGCGTCCGGCCACGAGGCCCGGGCCAGCCAGCTGGCCCCTCTTCCCGGCGCTCGGGACGGGCCACGCAGTCTGATCCTGGATGACTATTCGGGCGGGCCAGGACCAGGTCGACGGTGGGAGGGTTCCCTTCCGCCTGATCCTGGGAGTCGTTCCGTGTCTGCTGACCGCACCACTGTTTGCCCCCGCTGCGCCCGGGCCTGCGTGGAAATCAGATTGTCGCCGGCGCGAGGTAGACAGCTGACGATGATCAGGTGCGGCCGTTGCGAGTGGCAGACATGGCGAGCCAGCACCACCAGCATCCAAGGAACCGATGTGCTCGGCTACATCAACGGGGCCGCAGACTTCTCGCTGGCCGAGGCTAAGCGGCCGGCGCGCAACCGTACTCATCGCCCTGTGGTGGGCATCAACCCCCGCGACTGACGTCCAACCCGCTTCTGACGCTGGTCGCGAGAGTGACGTGCCGGGCGGGGCTGACAGGTAGGGGCGGGGCGAGCCGGACGCCGAGCATGGGGTTCTGTCCGCCAACGACGCCCACCGGGGTCAGTGCGGACTCGGTTGCGCCCGGCGCGCTTCGCCCGGTAGGCCGCCAAGTCCGCGGCGTCCACAGCTCTGCGGCGGAACCATGGGGTGGGGCGGTGGCCACGCCGATGCTGACGGTGGGGCGGAGCTGGGTCGTTGGCGGCCAGCAGGGGCTGCGCGACCGCTGTCCGGACGCGCTCGGCCAGGTGCAGCGCCTCGTCGGCGCTGTGGAGCTCCTTGCAGACCACGACGAACTCGTCGCCGCCGTACCGCGCGACGGTGTCGGCCGGACGTAGCGTCGCGGTGATGCGGTGGGCGACCTGACGCAGGAGTTCGTCGCCGGTGGCATGCCCGAAGCGGTCGTTGGTGCTCTTCAGCTCGTCCACGTCGCAGAACATCACCGCGGTGACCCCGCCGCTTCGATGGGCGCTTAGAGCGGCGTCGGCGGCCCTGTGGCGCAGGCCACCGGCGACGGCGGCGGCGCAGCCACTTGTCAGCAGCAGCACGGACAGCGCTGTCCGTCCTCGCACGTCCGGCCCGAGCTGCTCGACGGCGATTCCTCCCGGCAAGCAGCGTGAGCGCGGTGCGGGTCCAGGCCAGCAGGGTGCGTTCGTTGGCCAGCAGGAACCTCCCGTCGACGTCCGTGCGGTCCGGTCCGCCTCGTGCAGGCCTGCACGGTAGGGCGCACGTGCCTGCACACGACCCCGCTGTCCCGTTGCGGAAGGCGGCCGGGGATCACGCGTGCCGGGCCAGGAGCCGGCGCTCAGGTCCTGTGACGGGCCAGGGACGACCGGTGGAAAGGCCGGTCAGGCGCGCGTGGCCACGAAAAGGGCGAGGAGCAGGAGCCAGCCGGTGAGGGTCAACGCCAGACAGGCGGCGCCTGACAGCAGACGGCGGGCACGCGTACCGGTCGGGTCCTGAGGCCCCGGACGCGCCGGCTCCGGCGACTGGTCGGGGGGAGCGACGAGGAGGGCGGTCAGCGCCGCCCCGTCACGCGCCGGGGTGTGGTCAAGCAGCTCGTGGCGCCGTAGCCCGAACTCATCCACCGCGACGCTCAACGGGTCGAACCCCGCCGCGCGGGCCTCGACCTCCCCCAGGCCGGTCCGGCCGACCTGCACATCGCAGATCTTGGTGACGGCGGTCCCCAGGACGCCGGGGAAGGTGGCGTAGCCGCCGCCGATGTTGATCCCCGCGGTGCGCCCTTCCTTGTTCGCGTAGGTGCCCAGCGCGATCGTGACCGGGCGGCGGGACACCCGGTGGAACTTCTCCACGCAGTCCCCGGCCCCCCACACCCCCTCGACACCGGTGCGTAGCCGCTGGTCCACCGCGATCCCGCCGGCCGGCCCGAGCGGGATCCCGGCCGCGTCGGCCAGCGCGGTGTTGGGCCGCACCCCCAGGCCAAGGACCACCAGGTCGGCCGCGAGGGCGCTTCGGTCGGTGACGACCGCCGAGACCCGCCCGGCGTCGGTCTCGAAGCCGGTCACCGTCTCACCGAGCCGCAGCGTCATCCCGAAGCGGTGCATCGCCTCGATGAGCATCTCGCCCATGTCCGCATCAAGGGTGGCCATCGGCGTCGACGCCCGCTCGACGACGGTCACGGCCACGCTCCAGGCGCAGAACGCCTCGGCGAGCTCGAGCCCGATGTAGCCGGCGCCGACCACCACCGCCCGCTTCGGCTTGTCCCGCTCGAGGAGCGCGCGTAGCGCGAGGCCGTCGTCAAGGGTCTGCACCCCGAAGACCCCCTGCGCGTCGACGCCCGGCAGCGGCGGACGGATCGGCACCGCGCCGGTGGCGACCATCAGCTGGTCAAAGCCCTCCCAGCGTTCGGTGCCCCCGGCAAGGTCGCGGACCAGGACGGCCCGCCGGTCGA
>JALYMN010000073.1 GCA_030773675.1 Actinomycetota bacterium | reverse complement strand
GTCGTAGGCGGCGCCGTCGCGCTGCGGCTCCGGGCGGGTCGACGCAGCTCGCGGACGGCGGGCACAGGGGCGCCGTGTCGCCTCCGAGCACCAGCACCTCGGCACCCGTCCACGCGACGACGGGCAGGGTCCGCGGCGACAGGGGCGGGTCCGGGAGCCGCTCCCACGACGGCGCCGGCCCGGTCGCGGTGCCGGGCCCGCAGCCGGCCAGCAGGGCGAGCACCAGGACGGCGAGGAGGCGGGACACGCCGGTCGGACGGCCCGCCGCGCGCGCCGGTTCCCGCCCGTGCGGACGACGACGGGCGCAACCCGGTGCAGGTCTCCCTCGAGCGGACCCGCGACTCCGGCCAGCCGGACCAGATGCCCCTGCTCCCCTACGACGTCCTGGACCCGGACACCGGCGCGCTCGCCCGCCGGTACTGGTCCCTGGTCAGCGCCCTCGTCGCGCGGCCGACGGCAGCACCCGGCTCATCCTGCAGCGCGTCGAGGACGCCGACCCCTCGACGGCCGCGGCCTGTCGATCGTCGACGTGCTCGCCGCCCGCTGGAGCGTGCGCGACGACGAGTACGGCAAGACGGTCTGGTTCGAGGTCCACCAGGCCTGACCACCGCCGGACCGCCGGCTGCTCACCAGGACCCGGAGGCGCCGGGAACGACAACCACCCCTGCCGCGTCGCGTCAGGGGCGGGGTCGGGCACTCGCTCCGGAGCCCGGGTGGGTGCGGGCTCCCGACGTAAGTCTCTGACCGGCGCAAGGGCTGCCCGGCCAGGGCTGCGTTCCCGGCCGGTCAAGATCGTTCCCTGAAACGCGGTCACGGCGGACTCAGAAGCCGCCTCGGTCGTTGCTCCGGTAGGCGGTGAGGACCGCTTCGGCGAGGGTGCGAGCGGCGTCGCGGGTTCCGTTGCTGAGCGCGGCGCGGGTTACGGCCTCGTCCGGAGGGACGGCGATGCGCTCGCGACCGAAGGTGAAGCCGCTGGCCCGGCTGCGCGAGGCGCCGGTGACCCGGCCTTCCGTGACGCTGGTCAGCGGGCTGAGGCCGACTGCGAGTGCGAGTTGCTGGGCGTCTCCGGGCATGGCGGCTCCGGCGGTCCGCAGGAACCCCGCGAGGCGCTCGGCCAGGTCTGCGGGGTCGAGGATGCTGCCCATGCCGTCGCCGGGGAGCGTCCCCCAGATGCTGGTCTGCCCGGTGGCGGCGACGCGGCATCCGAGGAGGGTGCCGTCGCGGGTCTCGTCGTACATGCGGTCATGCCGCGGCTCGATGACGTGCGCCCAGGCGGCTTGGGTGTCGTGGCCGGCGGGGACGGACGCCGACGGCCCGGCTCCCCCGGCGGTCCGCAGCTCGCCGGCGAGCCGATCGGGCAGCGCCCGCAGGACCCGGGACGGCACGGGCTGCGGCGCGGCGGGCAGGACGTGGAGCTCCAGGACGGCGTGGTCGGCGTGGCCCTGCTGCCGGGCGGGCCAGTCCCAGCGCCAGTCGACGGGCACGTCGCGGTGCAGGGGGGCGAACGTCAGCGGCCCCGGCGCCTGCTCGGCCTGCCGGATGGCGGCCGCGACTTTGGCCTGGAGGTCCACGACGTCGGTGAACTCGTCGTAGAAGACCCCGTCGCGGTAGGACCGGATCTCGTCGATGAGCTCCTTCTGCTTGGGCTCGGGCGTCACGCCGGTCTTGCGCATGACCAGGCGCGGGATCCCGGCGGTCCGGGCCGCGACGTGCTCCTCTGCGGCGGGCTCAGGCCCGTCTCGGGGAACTCGTAGCCGTAGCGCTCCCCGAGCAGGAGCAGGTAGACGTCGCAGCTCCGCACGGCCTCCAGGCACGCCTGACGGGACGGGACCGGCTGCGCGGTGAAGTCTCGAACATCACCGGCTCGTGGCCCAGGGCGAGGATCAGTCCCTTGAGGGAGTCCCGCTCCTGCTCAAGGCTGATCCTGACCGACGACAGGAAGATCCGCATGGGCGCACTGTCGTCGCCGGTCGTCCCCGTCCGGCTCGGCACGGCCTGGGCCGTCAGACGGCGGTGGCAGCGTCCCCGGCATGGGCGACGGCGTCGGCAGGCGGCAGCGGGAGATCTGGCACGAGGAGCGGGAGCGGCTCGGTCTGGTCCGCGGCCGCCCGGCGCTGGGGCGTGAGGGCGTCATGCGGTGCTGGACGGCCAGTCGGTGCAGGTGACGCTGCTGCCGCCGGACCCGCTCGCCTGGGTGACCGGCTTCGACGAGCCGCTGATGTCGGCTCTGCCGCGCGACTTCACCGGGCTGATGGCCCGCAGGTGCCCGGCGTTCGGGACGGAAGGGCTGCGGTCCGACCACGCGATGCGGCTGACGCAGGGAGACCCCGCACGGGGACACCGCGCGGTCCTGGCCGTCCACCGCAACGGCGGCGTCACCGTCGGCCTCAGCGACGGCGAAGCCGTCGTCGAGCACGACCACGGCGGAGAGCGGCAGCGGATCTACCTCCTGTTCATGATCGTCGGGGCGGTGAGGCTCGCCCTGCAGGCGCAGGAGCAGGTGCTGGGCGTGCTGGGCGAGCGCGGGACCGCGCCCTCGGGGCCGTGGGAGATCTCGGTCGCGCTGCCTGGGGCAGACGGCGCGTGGCTGGGCGGGGCGGCGCAGGGTGGGATGACGTCCGGCACGTCCTACCGACCGACGTGCACGGACCCGACGCCGTTGGTCCACGACGAGATGCCGGCGGCGCCCCGCGGGGAGGACGAGCGCCGCGCGGTGCTCACCCGAGTGGCAGCCCGGGCCGTCAACGCGTTCGGAACCTACGCGCCGCTGCACATCCCCTACGGTGACCGCCCGGCGTGGTCCCCGACGACTACTGACCCGACCTTCGGCGTCGCGTCCGCACACCGCTCGGACGGTCAGGACAGGTACGGCGCGAGGCGCGGAAGCGAGGAGGCTGCGCCCTCGGACAGCCCCGCCGCGACCACGGCGGCCCGCCACGGCGGGTCCGGCGCACAGCCCGGCGACGCGCTCGTCGGCCTCCGGCCCGCGCTCGTCCAGGAGCCGTTCGAGCGGCCCGCAGCCGACGACGGCCGGATCGGCCGCGTCGGCCGCGAGCAGGTTGTCCAGCATCGCGACCGCGTCCTCGACGGGCGCCAGGTCGAGGACGTCAGACACGGCCTGGGCGGCCCAGTCCAGCGCCGCCGCGACGTCCGGGTCCCTGCGAGCGCCGTGCAGCAGCGCCGAGCGGCGCCACCACGCCGCCACGATCTCCTCCTCCGACGGCTCGTCGTCGGACCGTTCGACGGGGCGCAGGTGCCGGGCCACGCCACCAGCTTGCCGCAGCGTCCAGCAGCGGCAGCAGTCCCGGAGCCCTCGCAGCTGCGCCTGCGGAGCGGGAACTTCGTCGCGGTCCTTGTCGACAGCAGGATCGCGATTTCGTACAGCGGGCCTCGCCTGCGTGGTACGGCCCAAGCTCTCTCCCGCGACGGATCGTGAGTCCACGCGCGATCTCGCGGAGCGGCAGCGCGGCGGTGGGGCGGACGCGGCCGCCTCGCCTCCTGGCCGCTCCGGCGGACGGGCGAACGGCGGGCGTCCGGGCTGACGTAGCCGGGGCGACGGGCGTCGGTGGATCGCGAGGCGCCGTGTGGCTGGGACGCCTGCCGCCTTCGCAGGTTTCCGTTGCGGTCCTTGGGACACGGTATCCGGGGATCCGGATACCTGCCTCCTGTGCCGGCACGTCCGCGGGCACGAGGTCGACGCTCACAGGAGGTTCCCTTGACCCAGCACTTCGACGTGGTCGTGATCGGGATGGGTCCGGGAGGCGAGGTCGTCGCCAGCGAACTGCTCGCCGCCGGCAAGCGGGTGGCGGTGGTCGAGCGGGAGCTGATCGGCGGGGAGTGCGGCTACTGGGCGTGCATCCCGTCGAAGACGCTGCTGCGCCCGCCGGAGGCCAAGAACGAGACCGACCGCGCGGCGGGGGTCGGCGGCGCAGGGCTGGACTGGCCGGCGACCCGGGCCTACCGCGACTACATGGTCCGCCACCTCGACGACGCCGCGCAGGTGAAGGGCTACGAGCGGTCCGGGGCGACCGTCCTCAAGGGCGACGCGCGCGTCACCGGGCCGGGTCGCGTCGAGGTCGACGGGCAGGTCCTGACGGCGGAGCACCTCGTCGTCGCGACCGGGTCCGACGCCTACCTGCCGCCGGTCCCCGGGCTGGCCGACGGCCGGGTCTGGACCAACCGCGAGGCGACGACCCTGACCGAGATCCCGGACAGGGCGGTCATGCTGGGCGGCAGCGCCGTCGGCGTCGAACTGGGGCTGTTCCTGCACCGGTACGGCGCGCAGGTGACGATCCTGGAGCGGTCCGAGCGGCTGCTGTCACGCGAGGACGACCGGGTCGGCGAGCTCACCGAGCAGTACCTGCGCGACGACGGCGTCGACGTCCGCACGGTCACGCAGGTCGCCCGTGTGCGCCGGGACGGCCAGGACACGGTCGTCGAGCTCGACGGCGGCGGCGAGCTCCGGTGTGACGTGATCGTCGTCGGCACCGGCCGCACCCCCCGCACCGACGGGCTCGGGCTCGACACCGCCGGCGCGGCGTTCGGGGACCGAGGGGAGGTCGTCGTCGACGAGCGGTGCCGCGCCGCGGACGGGCTTTGGGCGGTCGGCGACGTCACGGCCGTCATGCCGTTCACGCACGTCGCCATGTACCAGGCCCGGGTGGTCGCCGACAACATCCTGGGTTCCGCGCGCACCGCCCGGTACGACGGGATCCCGCGCGTCGTGTTCGCCGACCCGGAGATCGCCGCGGTCGGCCTGACCCGCCGGCAGGCCCAGCAGCAGGGACGGGCGGTCTCGTACGCCGAGGTGAGCCTGGCCGACGCGATCGCCAGGCCGTGGACGTACGAGCGCGACCCGCGCGGGCACCTGGGCGCGCTGGCCGACACCGAGCGGCGGGTCCTCGTCGGCGCCTGGGCCGTCGGGCCGCAGGCCAGCGAGTGGATCCACACCGCCGCGCTCGCGGTCCGGGAGCAGATCCCGCTGGACCGGCTGCGTGACCAGGTCGCGCAGTTCCCGACGTACAACGAGGGCTGGCTGCAGGCGTTCACGGCGCTCCAGTCCTGACCGCACTTTGTATCCGCTTATCTGTATGGTGGCCCTGCTTGCGCCACCACCGCGAAGACGAGGGGCAACATGAGTCGGGGACCCGCCGTCACCGGCGAACAGACGCTCACGGTCGACGCAGCGCAGGGCGGCGACGGCGCCCGGCCCGGCCGTCGGTGGCGCCCGGGGGTCACGAGCGGTCTGCTCGCGGCCGCGCCGTCGACAGC
>JALYMN010000072.1 GCA_030773675.1 Actinomycetota bacterium | reverse complement strand
GCGCGGAGCGCAGGGTCGCGTGGATGCGCCGGACCGTGGCCGGCCCTAGTTGGCGTCCGTCCGGCCGGGGTTCGCTTGCGGCCCGCAACATCTGTTCGAACTCCGCCTGCAGGCGCAACTCGCGGTTTTCCCGCTCAAGCTCGCGCAGCCGAGCGCGTTCTGGCAGGTTGAGCTCCTCGCTGACCGGGTGCTCCCGCCGATACCGGCTCTTCGGACTGAGCGTGGTGGTGGGGTGACGCGCCCAGAGCCCTGGTTGGGCTGAACACGGGTCGAGGCCCTCGGAGATCGGTAGCGACCAAGCAACTGATCATGAGGGCCTGGACGAGATGGACTGTAGTGAGGGCTGCCCGCGCGCGGCGGTGATGTTCGGCGTCCCCGGCGTGCGCGTTCTGGACGCCGAGAGCGAGGCTCACGGCCTGCGACTGACGGTCGAGACCGACCAGCAGGTCGAGGGCTGCCGTGCCTGCGGCGTGCTCGCTGTCCTGCACGACCGGCGCGAGCACCTGCTGCACGACGCGCCGTTCGGTCACCGGCGCGTGCTCGTGGTCTGGCGCAAGCGGGTTTGGCGCTGCGTCGAGCCGGCATGCCCGGTGGTGACGTTCAGCGAGACGCACGTGCTCGCGTCGCCGCGGGCGCTGCTGACCCGCCGGGCGGTGGTGTGGGCGGCGGACGCGCTCGAGCAGGACGACACCACCGTCGCCGCCCTCTCGCGCCGGCTCGACGTCGACTGGCACACCCTGTGGGACGCCCTCGCCGTGGAGGCCGAGCGCCGCGCCGCCGACCCGGGCCGGCTGGACGGGGTCGAGAGCCTCGGAGTGGACGAGCACATCTGGCGGCCGGGAAAGTTCGGCGCGGGCCGCGAGGTGACGTGCATGGTCGACCTGTCCCGCGACGCGAACGGGCAGATCAGGGCCCGTCTGCTCGACCTCGTGCTGGGCCGGTCGGGCCCGTCCTACGGCGGCTGGATCACCGCCCAGCCACCTGAGTTCCGGGCCGGCATCAAGCACGCCGCGCTCGACCCGTTCCGGGGCTACGCCAACGCCCTGCGCGACCACCTGTCCGACGCCGTGCAGGTCCTGGACGCGTTCCACGTCGTCAAGCTCGGCACCCAGGTCGTCGACGAGGTCCGCCGCCGCGTTCAGCAGCAGCAGCTCGGCCGTAGAGGACACAAGCACGACCCGCTCTACAAGATCCGAGGGCTGCTCCGGCACGGCGTGGAGCACCTGAGCGTCAAGCAGCACGCGCGGCTGCAGGCCGGACTGCTCGCCGGCGATCCGCACTGCGAGGTCGAGCTCGCCTGGGCTGCTACCAGCGGCTGCGCGCCGTCTACGCCGGCACCGCGAGCCTGCGGGAACGACGCACGATCGCCGCCAGGCTGCTCGACACGCTCCACACCTGCCCCGTGCCCGAGGTCGCCCGGCTCGGCCGGACCCTGCGCGCCTGGCGCACCCAGGTCCTGGCGTACTTCGACACCGACGGCCTCAGCAACGGCGGCACCGAAGCCATCAACATGCTCATCGAGAAAGCCCGGCGCCTCGCCCACGGCTACCGCAACTTCAACAACTACCGGCTCCGCATGCTCCTGGCCGCCAGCGGCACCCGCACCCGCAGGACGGCCCCACCACGCTGAAGTCCGAAGAGATTCACTAACAGCTGTCAAGCGCCTCGTTGGTGACGCAGGGTGGGCGTGCGTCATCGCCGACCGGCGCGGGTCGCGTTGGCCTGCCTGTCGCCGCCGCGGTTGAGGCGGTGGCGGGTGGTCTTGCCGCTGCTCGCCGGGATCGGGTTCGAGCCGAGGAGCGCAGCCCAGGAGCTCTCGCTGTGCAGTCGGTGCGGGTTGTCGCCGGCGGAGATCAGCAGAGTGGAGGCGGTGTCCGGCCCGACGCCGCGGACGGCGATCATGTCTGGTGCGGTCGCCTTGGTGATCCGGATCAGGCGCACGACGACGCGCTGGAGCTGCGCGTCGAGCAGCTGGACGCGTTGGGCGAGCTCACGCAGCGCGAGGCGGGT
The DNA here is from genome assembly GCA_030773675.1 of Actinomycetota bacterium. Next base: position 448 of record JALYMN010000072.1, on the reverse strand, counting down.
GATCGCGCTGAGGCTGTCGTCGTCCGGCCTGACACGGAACGCCGCGCAGGTCGAGACCAGCTCGTCGGTCTTGAGGGTGCGCAGCTTGGCGCGCAGCTCGTCGGGGGCGGTGGCGATGAGGTTGCGGAGCTGGTTCAGCGCCTGCGTGCGGCTCTTGTTCGCGCTGCGCTGCACGACCTTGAGCAGGCGCAGGCACTCCACCGGTCCGTCATGGGTCTTGGGGGTGGCGGTGGCCTCGCCGGACAGCACGGCCCGGGCGGCGGCGATCGCGTCGACGACGTCGGTCTTGCCGCGTCGGCGCCGGACCTGACGGTTGGGTCGGCCGACCTCGAGCACCGCGACGCCTTGCTGCGTCAGGTAGCGGGCCAGGGGCGCTGCCGTAGCTGCCGGTGCCCTCGACACCGACTCGGTGCAGTGGCCCGAAGCCGCGCAACCACTTGAGCAACCG
>JALYMN010000071.1 GCA_030773675.1 Actinomycetota bacterium | reverse complement strand
AAGCGGGCGATCGCCGCCGCGGCTCTGGAACTCCTCCCCCGCAGGGACGGCAGCGTGATCCTCGACGGCGGTACCTCGACCGCCGCGCTGGCCGAGGTCCTGCCGGCGGACCGCCGGCTGTACGTCGCCACCAACTCGGTCCCGATCGCGGCCCGCCTCTCCGCCTTTCCCGGGGTCACCCTCCACGTCCTGGGCGGTCGGGTCCGCGGACTCACGCAGACCGCCGTCGGAGACTCCACCGTCCGCGCCATGGAGGACCTGCGCGTCGACGTCGCCTTCCTCGGCGCCAACGGGATCACGCCCAGGCACGGGTTCAGCACCCCCGACGAGGCGGAAGCGGCCACCAAGCGGGCGATGGCCCGGTCCGCACAGCGGGTCGTCGTGCTCGCCGACAGCAGCAAGCTGGGGCGGGAGCACCTCGTGCGCTTCGCCTCCGTCGAGGACGTCGACGTCCTGGTGACCGACCGCGGGGCCGATCCGGGCGTCGTCGCCGAGCTCGAGACGACGGGGATCGAGGTGCTAATCGCATGACGTCTCCCCCGCGGGTGGTCACGCTCACGGCGAACCCGAGCCTGGACCGCACCCTCCCGTGCCCGGGCCCCTCGAGCGCGGCGCCGTCGTCCGGCTGGGCCCGAGTTCCACCGAGCCCGGCGGCAAGGGGGTCAACGTGGCCCGTGCGGTCGCCGCGGCCGGCGGGGACGTCGTCTGCGTCCTGCCCGCGGCCGACGACGACCCGATCGTCCGCGCCCTGCACGAGCTCGGCATGGCACTCGCCACCGTGCCCGTCGCCGCGGCTGTCCGCACCAACTACACCCTCTCCGAACCCGACGGCACCACGACCAAGCTCAACGAGCCGGCCACCCCGCTGGACGAGGCCGCCCGTGCCGCCCTGGCCGACACCCTCCACCGGCACAGCGCAGGCGCCCGCTGGGTCGCGCTCTCCGGCTCACTTCCTCCAGGCACCCCGGTGGACTGGTACGCCACCCTCGTGACCTCGCTGCGCGACACCGGCGCCAGAGTGGCCGTCGACACCTCGGAGGCGCCCCTGCTCGCGCTGCTGGCCGCCGGCCCCGGCGCGGCACCGGACCTGCTCAAGCCCAACTCCGAGGAGCTCGCCCAGCTGGCCGGGGTGTCCGAGGACGAGGTCCTGGCGAGCCCGGCCGCGATCCTGGCCGCGGTGCGCTCGCTGCACGACCGCGGCGTCGCCGAGGTACTGCTCACCCTGGGCGGAGACGGCGCCCTGCTGTCCACGGCTGAGGGCTCCGTGTGGTCTGCCCGCCCGCCCCGGATCACGGTCCGCAGCACGGTCGGCGCCGGTGACAGCAGCCTGGCCGGCTACCTGCTCGCCGCTCTGGCCGGCGCACCGCCGGCCGAGCGCCTCCGGACGGCCGTCGCCTACGGCTCGGCAGCGGCGTCGATGCCCGGATCGCGATCCCCTCCCCGGCCTCGGTGGACGTCGCCGCCGTCCGCCTGGTCGCCGGACTGCCCGACCGCACCCTTTCCGCACGCAGTACGTCCCCTGCCCCGATCTGCGATCCGGTCGCCGGCCGGGTCGTCCCCTGACCCCTCTGGGAGAGGCTCATGACCACACTGATCACCACCGATCTGGTCGTCCTCGACGGCGACCTCGGCGCCGACAAGAGCGTTGTCGTGCGCCGGCTGGCCGGACTGGTCGCCGACGCCGGCCGGGCCACCGGCGCCGACGCCCTGCACGCCGACGCCATGGCGCGCGAGGCCCAGGCGGCGACCGGCCTGCCGGGCGGAATCGCGATCCCGCACTGCCGCTCCGCCGCGGTGACCGAGGCGTCACTCGGGTTCGCGCGACTCTCCCCGAAGGTCGACTTCGGCGCCCCGGACGGGCCGGCGGACCTCGTGTTCCTCATCGCCGCCCCCGCCCACGGCGACGCCGACCACCTGACCCTGCTCACGGCGCTGGCCCGGGCGCTCGTCCGGCCGGAGTTCGTCGCGTCCCTGCGCGCCGCGTCGTCGCAGCAGGAGATCGTGCAGCTGGTCGACGAAGTCGTCTCCCCAGCGCCCGCGGCACCGGCTGCATCCCCCGCTGCCGCCCCGGCGTCCACCCCCTCGCCGGTCGGCGCCACTTCCGCGCCGGCATCCGTTCCCCGACGCAGCATCGTCGTGGTCAGCGCCTGCCCCACCGGCATCGCGCACACCTACATGGCCGCCGACAAGCTCGCCGCCGCGGGCAAGGCGGCCGGCGTCGACGTGCACGTGGAGACCCAGGGTTCCTCCGGCGCCACGCCGCTGGACCCGGCCGTCATCCGTGCCGCCGACGCGGTGATCTTCGCCGTCGACGTCGGCGTCCGGGACCAGGACCGCTTCGCCGGCAAGCCGGTGGTGCAGAGCGGGACCAAGCGGGCCATCAACGAGCCCGACGTCATGGTCCGCGAGGCGATCGCGGCCGCCGACGACCCGAACGCCCGCCGCGTCGCCGGCGGTACCGCCGGGGCCGCCGGGGCTGCCTCGTCGAGCGGCGGGAGCGCCGGGCGCGGAGCGTCCGAGGTGCGCCGCTGGCTGCTCACCGGCGTCAGCTACATGATCCCGTTCGTCGCGGCAGGTGGCCTGCTCATCGCGCTCGGCTTCCTGTTCGGCGGCTACCAGATCGTCAACGGGAACCCCGACACCGAAGGGCAGAGCTACGCCCTGAGCTGGGCCCTGAACAACTCGTTCTTCGACCTGCCCACCGCCTCCGGGATCGAGGGCCTCAACGACGGGCTGCTCGGTTACCTCGGCGCGCTGTTCACGGTGCTCGGGCAGGCGGCATTCGGTTTCCTGGTGCCGGCCCTGGCGGGGTACATCGCCTTCGCCATCGCCGACCGGCCCGGCATCGTTCCCGGCTTCGTCGTCGGCGCGGTGTCCGTGACCGTCGGCGCCGGCTTCATCGGCGGCCTGGTCGGCGGCATCATCGCCGGCTTCGCCGCCCGGTGGATCAGCCGCTGGAAGCTGCCCACCTGGGCCCGCGGCCTGCAGCCGGTCGTGATCATCCCGCTGCTGGCCACGCTGATCGCCGGCGGCCTGATGGTGGTCGTCCTGGGTGGACCGCTGGCCGCCGCGCTCACCGGCCTGGGCAACTTCCTCAACGGCCTGACCGGCACGTCGGCTGTCCTACTGGGCATCATCCTGGGGCTGATGATGTGCTTCGACCTCGGTCGACCGGTCAACAAGGCCGCCTACGTCTTCGCCACCACCGGCTGACCGCCACCGCCACGGGTGCCCCGCTGGTGATCATGGCCACCGTCATGGCGGCCGGCATGGTGCCGCCGCTGGCCATGGCCCTGAGCACTGCGATCCGGCCCAAGCTCTACACCCCGGCCGAGCGGGACAACGGCAAGGCCGCCTGGCTGCTGGGCGCCTCCTTCATCTCCGAGGGCGCCATCCCCTTCGCCGCGGCCGACCCCTTGCGCGTGATCCCGTCGATGATGCTCGGGGGCGCCACCACCGGTGCCATCGTCGCCGGGCTGGGCGTCGAGCTCCGCGCTCCGCACGGCGGCTTCTTCGTCTTCTTCGCGATGAGCAGCATCCTGCTGTTCGCCCTCGCCGTGCTCATCGGCGCGGCCGTCGGCGCGCTGGCGGTCACCGTGGCCAAGAGCATCGGCCGGGGCGAGACCGACGACGAGGCTCCCGAGGACGCCATCGACCTGGCGCACGCGCACACCCCCGCGCAGACCCCGGCGCGCGCGGCGACCGCCTGAGCGGCAAGCTTCCTCCCACCGCGCCCCCGTCCCATTCGCGAGAAAGAGGCCAGATGCCCAGTCAGACCGTCACCGTCGGCTCCAAGGTCGGGCTGCACGCCCGCCCGGCCGCGCTCATCGCCGAGGCCGTCGGCAAGGCCGGCGTGCCGGTCACCCTGGCCACGCCCGGCGGCAACCCGATAGACGCGGGATCCCCGCTGATGATCATGACGCTCGGCGCCAAGCAGGGCACTGAGGTCGTCGTCAGCAGCGAGGACCCGGCCGCGCTCGAGCAGATCGCCGGGATGGTGGCCCGGGACCTCGACGCGGACTAGCCCGGCTCCCCGGAACCGAGGGCTCGTCGCCGAGCAGGGCCCTCCCACGACGACGGCGCCCGTCCCCTTCGCAAAGGAGCGGGCGCCGTCTCGTCAGAACTAAGCGGTCACTGCTGGTCGGGCCGCGGGACGTCACCACGCCAGGCGCCGGTCTCGGTGCCGCGGCTCTCGATGAACTCCTTGAACCGCTTGGCGTCGGCCTTCACCTGGTGGTCGTCGACTCCCACGGC
>JALYMN010000070.1 GCA_030773675.1 Actinomycetota bacterium | reverse complement strand
CGACGACGCCGGCCCCGGCGGCGCCGCCCGCCGTGACCGTGGACCCGCCGTCCGGGCCGGCCGGCCAGAGGCTCACGGTCACCGGCACCGGCTGGACGCCCGGTACCGAGGTCACGGTCAGCTACCTGGCGGAGGACCGGCCGGCCGGCGCGCAGGCGGTCGCCCGGGTCGACCCGCAGGGCGGGTTCACCGTCGTCCTGGCCGCCGACGACCCGGACGACCTGCCCGGCCCGCACTCGGTGAGCGCGACCGACGGCACGACGACGGTCGCCGCGGCGTACGACGTGCAGCCCTGAGCGCGTGGCTCAGCGCGGCAGCTCCGGCGTCACCGTCCGGACCCGCTGCTGCAGCATCTCGGCGACGAGGAAGGCGAGCTCCAGCGACTGGCCGGTGTTGAGCCGGGGGTCGCAGGCCGTCTCGTAGCGCCCGGCGAGGTCGGCGTCGGTGAGGTCGTGGGCGCCGCCGAGGCACTCGGTGACGTCCTCGCCGGTGAGCTCGACGTGGACGCCGCCCGGGTGCGTGCCGAGGGCCGCGTGCACCTCGAAGAAGCCGCGCACCTCGTCCATGACGTCGTCGAAGTGCCGCGTCTTGTAGCCGCTCGGCGCCTCCCACGTGTTGCCGTGCATGGGGTCGCAGGTCCACACGACGCTGCCCCGGCCGCGCGCTGCGTCGACGGCCTCGACGACCCCGGGCAGCACGTCGCGGACCCTGCGCGCGCCCATCCGGCTGATGACGGTGAGCCGGCCGGGCTCACGCCGGGGGTCGAGCCGCTCCACCAGCTCCACCGCCTGCTGCGGCGTGGTCGACGGCCCCACCTTGACGCCGATCGGGTTCGCGATCCGGCTGAGCAGGTCGACGTGCGCCCCGTCGAGCTGGCGGGTGCGCTCCCCGACCCAGAGCAGGTGCCCCGACAGTCCGTACGGCGCGCCGCTCGACTCGTCGGTGCGGGTCAGGGCGCGCTCGTACTCGAGCAGCAGTGCCTCGTGGCTGCTGAACAGCTCGACGCCGTGCGTCGCGGGCATGCCGGCCAGGTCGAGCCCGCAGGCGCGCATGAAGGCGAGCGCCCGGTCGATCGCGGTGGCGAGCTCCTCGTAGCGGTGGCCGGCCGGGCTGCTGCGCACGAAGTCACGGTTCCAGTCGTGCACCGCGCCGAGCTCGGCCGACCCGTCGGTGGCCATCGCCCGCATGAAGTTGAGGGTCGCCGCGCTGTTGGCGTAGGCGCGGACCATGCGTGCCGGGTCCGGCGTCCGGTCGCCGTGCAGGTCGTTGACCGCGTCGCCCCGGTACGACGGCAGTCCCGTCGCCGTCTCGACGTCGGACGAGCGCGGCTTGGCGTACTGACCCGCCAGCCGGCCGACCTTGACCACCGGCATGCTCGCGCCGTAGGTCAGCACGACGGCCATCTGCAGCAGGGTGCGCACGGTGCCGCGGATGCGCTCGCTGGTGTTGGCCGCGAAGGTCTCGGCGCAGTCGCCGCCCTGCAGCAGGAACGCCTCGCCACGCGCGACCGCCGCCAGCCGGGTGCGCAGCGTGTCGCACTCCTGCGGCTGCACCAACGGCGGCACCTCGGCGAGCACGCGGACGACGTCGCGCACCGCCGCCGGGTCGGGCCACGCGGGCTGCTGGGCCGCGGGCAGGGAGCGCCAGGCGTCGAGGTCGGCGAGGGCGGTCACGGCGCCAGCGTAGACCTGGGACGCGCGTCCCATATGCTGAGATCAGCCGAAGAAGACCTCGGCCTCGGCGTACCGCTCCACCGGCACCAGCTTGAGCTCGCGCGTGGCCTCCTCGAGCGGCACCCGGACGATGTCGGTGCCGCGCAGCGCGACCATGACGCCGCTGGCTCCGTCCTGCACGGCGTCGGCGGCGGCGAGCCCGAAGCGGGTCGCCAGCACCCGGTCGTACGCCGTCGGCGTCCCGCCGCGCTGCACGTGGCCGAGCACGGTCTGCCGCGACTCGTAGCCGGTGCGGGCCTGGATCTCGCGCTCGAGCACCTGGGCGATGCCGCCGAGCCGGACGTGGCCGAAGGCGTCGAGGTCGCCGGTCTGCAGGACGAGGGTGCCCTCCAGCGGCTGCGCGCCCTCCGACACGACGAGGATCGGGGCGAACTGCCGGGCGAACCGCGCCTCGACGTACTCGCACACCTTGCCGATGTCGAACGGGCGCTCGGGGATGAGGATGACGTTGGCGCCGCCCGCGAGCCCCGAGTGCAGCGCGATCCACCCGGCGTGGCGGCCCATGACCTCGACGATGAGCGCGCGGTGGTGCGACTCGGCCGTCGTGTGCAGCCGGTCGATCGCGTCGACGGCGATCTGCACGGCGGTGTCGAAGCCGAAGGTGTAGTCGGTGCCGTTGAGGTCGTTGTCGATCGTCTTGGGGACGCCGACGACGTTGAGCCCCGCGGCGGCCAGCTGCGTCGCGACGCCGAGGGTGTCCTCGCCGCCGATGGCCACGAGCGCGTCGACCCCGGCCTGCTCCAGGTTGCGCCGGACCCGCTCGACGCCGTCCTCGACGGTGAGGACGTTGGTGCGGCTGCTGCCGAGGATGGTGCCGCCGCGGGGCAGGATGCCGCGAGTCTGCTGCACGCCGAGCGGCATGGTGTGGCCCTCGAGCGGGCCCCGCCAGCCGTCGCGGAACCCGACGAACTCGTTGCCGTGGACCTCCGTGCCCTTGCGCACGACGGCGCGGATGACCGCGTTGAGCCCCGGGCAGTCGCCTCCGCCGGTCAGCACCCCGATGCGCACGGCGGGACCGTACCGCTCTCGGTCGGCGGGGCCCGGCGGGCAGCGGACCCTCAGCCAGAGGCTGGCGCGCCTCCGGCCTTGGCCAGCAGGGCCCGCAGAGCCTGCCGCTCCTCGGCGTCCAGCCCGACCATGACCGGCGAGGCGTCCAGGACGGCCGACTCCAGCGACGAGCGCAGGCGGGCTCCCTCGTCGGTCAGGGCGAGCAGCTTGACCCGGCGGTCGCCCTCGTGCGCGGCTCGGGTGACCAGCCCACGGGCTTCGAGCCGGTCCGCGATCCCGGTGACGTTGGACGCGTCGCAGCGCAGGTGCTCGGCCAGCGCCCGCATGGGAGCCGCGCTGCCCAGTGCGAGCAGCGCCCGGGCCTGCGCAGAGGTCAGCTCGAAACGCGCCGCGACGTCCTCGAAAGCGCGCCGCGTCCGCTCCGTCACGTGGATCAGCAGCGCGGCCGTGTCCCTGGCTTCAGCCGCCGTGCCCTCGATCTGCACCTCGTGCACGAGGGGCAGCGTACTCGACAGCCTCGATTCTTGACGGCCTCAAGGGTCTCGTGGCAATGTCCCGGTCGTTGAAGACCTCGACCATCGAGCACGTCACCGATTACCGCACCCTCGGTCCCACAGGAGTCCCGCGATGTCCTCTCGTCCCCTGGCCAGGTCCTCTCGTCCCCCGGCCAGCGCTCGCGCCGCCGCCGCTGTTGGCGGTGCCGTCGTCGTCAACCTGGCCCTCCTCACCGCCGGCACCGCAGCCGGCGCCTCCTTCGTCGTCCCGCAGCGCGGCCGGCCCGGCGCGCTCATGGACGTCGGGGTGGTCCCGGTCGTCGTGTCGACGCTGCTGCCCCTGATCCTCGGCCTGCTCGTCACGGCCTGGGCGGTGCGGCGACGGCCGCAGGCCGTCCGAGGGCTGCGCGCCCTCGCCGTCGCGGTCACCCTGGCCTCCCTGGCGATGCCGCTCGCCACCGACACCGACGTGACCACCCGCGCGCTGCTGGCCGCCATGCACCTGGTGGTCGGCGCGGCCTACTTGGCCGCCGCCTCCCCCGCTCCGCGCGCGCCGGCTCCGGACCGTCGGCCGGCACCGGCACCGGCACCGGCCTCGAGGTGAGCGCCGGTCCGGTTCCGCGTCCGGCCGACGACGCGCGTGGGGCCCCTGCCGGCGGGCGCGCCCCCGCTGCCGTCCGCCTGTCGCCCGCCGAACGGCGCTACCTGCTCGAGGGCCGACGGCTGGCCCGCCTGGCCACCGTTGACGCCTCCGGCCAACCGCACGTCGTCCCGGTCGGGTGGAGCTACGACGAGACGTCGGGCACCTTCGAGGCTCCGGTCGGGACTTCGCGGCCACCCGCAAGTACCGCAACGTGCTGGCCAACCCGCGGGTGGCCCTGGTCGTCGACGACGTCCTGCCGCCGTGGCGGCCGCGCTGCGTGCAGGTGCAGGGGTCGGCGGAGGCGCTGCCCGCCGACCCCGGCAGCGGCGCGCAGGCACGGATCCGCATCACGCCCAGCAGGGTGACCTCCTGGGGCACGCACGAGCTGCCGTGAGTCGGCGAGCACGCAGACGGACCAAGGTGGTCGCCGGGTGGTCGCCGGGTGGTCGCCGGGTGGTCGCCGGGTGGTCGCCGAGGTGGTCGCCGAGGTGCTCGATCCGGTCGCTCGAGCGGGTCGCCCGGCCGTGCCCCGTCGAGCGGCGGGCTGCGCCCCCTCCACGCGCTCCCGCAAGCAGCGGACGTCGCCACTCGCGCTCCAGCCCTCCGCCTCGAGCCGCAGGCAGCGGGTATCAGCTGGCGGACAGCACGTACCAGGGGCCGGCGTCGTAGGTCGACGCGAGACCTCCGTGCGCGCCGGAACAGGGCCGCACGAGCGCCACTAGCGTCGCGCACCGTGACCTCCCCGGCTCACCGGGTGGAGCTGGGGCACGTGTGCCGGGATCTCCATGGTTTGGGTCCGCCCGGACGCCCGGCACAGCGGCTGGGGCGGGCGCCTGCTCGCCGGCGCCGAGGACGTCGCATGGACCCGGAGCTGCGACCGGATCTTCGTCTCGTCCTTCACCTTCCAGGCGCCCGGCTTCTACGAGTGGCACGGCTACGCCGAGTGCGCCCGCCTCGTCGACTACCCGCTGGACGGCAGCGCCGACGTGTACCTGCGCAAGGACCTGTAGCGGCAGTCCCATCGTCGCCCACCCAGGTGGACCATCGGCAGGTCCGTGCGGGCGGGGCGTCCGCCCACTACCGTCCGGCCGTGGGCTCCCGCCGGCGACGCCGCCGCCGAACAGCGCCTTGCGCGCGAGCTGCGCGACGAGGCCCGTGACGCGGCCGGCGAGGTCGTGGCCGAGGCGGCGTTCGAGGAGGTCGAGCCTCTCGACCCCGCGCACGCCGCCCGCGGGCTCGCGGCGGTGCTGCCGGTCGACGACGAGCACGGCGAGGTCGGGCTCACGCCCGGCAAGTTGCGGGCAGCCGCCCGCGCGCGGCGATCGTCGTGGATCCGGAGGTCGCCCGGCGACGACACGTGGAGGCGACGAGGACCGCCGGCGTCCGCGGTCGTCCTGGCGTGGACGGTGTGGGCGGCCTCGTCGTCGACTGCACCGCCACGTAGAGGCCCGCCGCCGTTGCTGCGATCAGGACCAGGCCGCAAGCCATGGCGTTCGAGGACCCCGGGCTCACTCAGGGTCAGAAGGAGGTCGCCGCGCTCCTACACCCCTGGGCTGCGCCCGGATCCCCGTCCAGGCCGTGATCGCGTCCCGGTCAACCGTAACGTCGACCTCGCCGCGACGGGCGGGTCGGCGGTGTGGACGGTCGACGTGCGCCTGCCCGCCGCCGTCGCGCTCGGCCTGTCCGACCACCCGGCCCTGCTCGCCGGCTAAGGGCCGATAGGCGCCGACCAGGCCCGTGCCCTGCTGCCCGCACGCGGGGCTCGTCGCACGGCTTCGTCCAGGCAGGCTGGGCCACTCTCATGCTGGTCGGACGCCGCTCCCTGCGCAGCCGTCGCTGGGGAGCACGGCGCCCTCAGACCTCCAGCCCCAGCCGGTAGGCCCGCTCCGCCAGCGCCTCCCAGCGCGCCTTGACGTGCCGCGCGTCGGCGAGCGCGTCGTGCAGCCCGCCCGCCTGCGCCGGCAGCGGCGGCCGCCCCAGGTGCTCCCAGAGCTGCCGCACGTCCAGCGTCACGCGGGGCAGCTGCCGGGGCAGCGCCGGCATCGCCCCCCACAGCTGGCACAGCGCGACGTGGTCGTAGGCGCCGTACCAGGCCCACAAGACCGGCTCGTCGCCGAGGAAGTCCTCGAGCTCGTCGCGGATGCGCGCCCGCGGCACCCACGACGACGCCGGGGGCAGCTGCGGCAGCACCTTGTCGCGCACCCACGGGTGCACGGCCAGCGGGTCGAACTCGCTGGAGACGGCGTACAGCTCGCGGCCGTCCTCGGCGACCACGCCGATCGACACGAGCGTGACGTCCGGGGCGGTGACGCCGAACTCGCAGTCGTAGAAGTAACGCACGCGGAACAGTCTCGCGGTTTGACGAAACGCGCCCAGGCGATGCTTCGCAGGTGTGCGGCATCAGTGGTGAGGTCCGGCTCGACGCAGGCGAGCCGGACGTGGCGGCGGTGGCCCGGATGGCGGCCACCATGTGCGACAGGGGCCCGGACGGCGGCGGCTCGTGGAGCGCCGGGCGGACCGCGCTCGGTCACCGTCGGCTGAAGATCATCGACCTGACCGAGCACGCGCAGCAGCCCATGGTCGACCCGCACCTCGGGCTCACCGCCGTGTTCAACGGCATGGTCTACAACTACCGGGAGCTGCGGGCGGAGCTCGAGGGCAAGGGCCACCGCTTCTTCTCGCACAGCGACACCGAGGTCATCCTCAAGAGCTACGCCGAGTGGGGCGAGCGCTTCCCCGAGCGGCTGCTCGGCATGTTCGCGGTCGTGATCGTCGAACGCGACACCGGGCGCGTGGTCCTCGCCCGCGACCGGCTCGGGATCAAGCCGCTCTACCTCGCCGAGGTCGGCACGGACGACGGCGGCCGCGCGCTGCGCTTCGCCAGCACGCTGCCCGCGCTGCTCGCCGGCGGCGGCATCGACACCACGATCGACCGCGAGGCCCTGCACCACTACCTCACCTTCCACGCCGTCGTCCCGGCGCCGCGGACGGTCCTGCAGGGCGTGCGCAAGCTCCCGCCCGCGACCGTCCGGGTCGTCGAGCCGGACGGCGCGGTGCGCGAGACCCGCTACTGGGAGCCGCCGTACCTCCGCGACCCCGCCCGCGCGCAGATGAGCGCGCGCGACTGGGAGGACGCCGTCCTCGAGGCGCTGCGCGTGGCGGTGCGGCGGCGCATGGTCAGCGACGTCGAGGTCGGCGTGCTGCTGTCCGGCGGGGTCGACTCGAGCCTGGTCGTCGGCCTGCTCGCCGAGCAGGGCCAGACCGGCCTCAAGACGTTCAGCATCGGCTTCGAGGCCGTCGGCGGCGTCGAGGGCGACGAGTTCCGCTACAGCGACCTCGTGGCGCAGCGGTTCGGCACCGACCACACCAGGCTGATGGTCCCGCCCGAGCGCACCCTGCCCGCCCTGGACGACGCCGTCCGGGCGATGAGCGAGCCGATGGTGAGCCACGACGTCGTCGCCTTCTACCTGCTCAGCCAGGAGGTGAGCCGGCACGTCAAGGTGGTGCAGTCCGGGCAGGGCGCCGACGAGGTGTTCGCGGGCTACCACTGGTACCCGAAGGTCCACGGGGCGGCCGGGGAGGCCGGGGCGGCCGGGGCGGGCGGGAACGTGGCAGCGGCGTACGCGCAGGCCTTCTTCGACCGGCCGCACGCCGAGATGGCCGAGGTCCTCGAGCCGGAGTGGCGGGCCGACCACGACGTGTCGCTGGAGTTCGTGCGCGAGCACATGGGCCGCGCCGGCGCCGAGACCGGGCTGGACGCCGCGCTGCGGCTCGACACCGAGGTCATGCTCGTCGACGACCCGGTCAAGCGCGTCGACAACACCACGATGGCGTTCGGCCTCGAGGCCCGGGTGCCGTTCCTCGACCACGAGCTGGTCGAGCTCGCCGCGCTGTGCCCGCCGGAGCTCAAGCTGGCGCAGGGCGGCAAGGGCGTGCTCAAGGAGGCCGCCCGCCAGGTGGTCCCGAGCGAGGTCATCGACCGGCCGAAGGGCTACTTCCCGGTGCCCGCGCTCACCCACCTGCAGGGCGGCTTCCTCGACCGGGTGCGCGACGCGCTGACCAGCCCGGCTGCGAAGTCGCGCGGCCTGTTCCGCGCCGAGCACGTCGACCGGCTGCTCGACGACCCCAACGGCCAGCTCACGCCGCTGCGGGGCAACCGGCTCTGGCAGCTCGGTCTGCTGGAGATGTGGCTGCAGGAGCACGGGCTGTGACGATGACCGAGCCGAACGCCGCCCTGACCGTCCACTGGGAGCGGGCGACCGACGTCCTGCCCGAGGGGGTGGCAAGTGACGTCGTCCTCGAGCTCGGCTGGGGCCGGATCGTGTTCGGCCAGACGTTCACGAGCCACGACCAGCTGCGCGCGGCGCTGCGCGGGGAGGAGAGCGGGCAGCGCGACATCTGCGTCTACCCGCGCGAGCCGCACGTGCTGGTCGCCAAGGCGCCGAGCGAGCTGTTCGTCGACCCGTCGCACGTCTACCGGCTCGACCTGACCGGCTCCCGCGCCACGCCGTCGGAGCACGAGTGCGCGGCGCGCGTGCGCCCGCTGCGCGACGGGGCCGACGTCGCGGCCGTCAACGGGGTGTACGCCACGGCCGGGATGCTCCACGCCGCGCCCGACCTCGTGCTGGCCAACGCCGCCGACCCGGTGTTCACCTACCTCGTCGCCGAGGACCCCGCCGGGCGCATCGTCGGCACGGTCACCGGCATCGATCACGTCCGGGCGTTCAGCGACCCGGAGGGCGGCACCAGCCTGTGGTGCCTCGCCGTCGACCCGCAGAGCCGGGTGTCCGGCGTCGGCGAGGCGCTCGTGCGGGCACTGGCGCAGGAGTACGTCGGTCGCGGTCGGAGCTACGTCGACCTGTCGGTGCTGCACGACAACCGCAAGGCGATCCGCCTGTACGAGAAGCTCGGCTTCGTGCGCGTGCCCGTGCTGTCGGTCAAGCGCAAGAACGGCATCAACGAGCCGCTGTTCGTCGGGCCGGCCTCGGAGGACTACCGCCGGCTCAACCCCTACGCGCGGATCATCGCGGACGAGGCCCGCCGCCGCGGCATCGACGTCGAGGTGCGCGACGCCGAGTGGGGCGAGCTGCGGCTCACCCACGGCGGCCGGACGATCACCACCCGGGAGTCGCTGTCGGAGCTCACCAGCGCGGTCGCGATGAGCCGCTGCGACGACAAGCGCATCACCCGGCGGGTGCTGCAGGCCGCCGGGCTGCGGGTCGCCCGCGGCCGGACCGCCACCACCCCGGAGCAGGACGCGGTCTTCCTCGGCGAGATCGGCGAGCTCGTGGTCAAGCCCGCCCGCGGCGAGCAGGGACGCGGCATCACCGTCGGCGTGAAGGACCCCGACACCCTCAACGGCGCCGTCCGGGAGGCGCGGCGGCACTGCCCCGACGTCCTGCTCGAGGAGTGCGTCGCCGGCGACGACCTCCGCGTGATCGTCATCGGCTACGAGGTGGTGGCGGCGGCGGTCCGCGTGCCCGCGACCGTGCTCGGCGACGGGCGCTCGACGATCGAGCAGCTCGTCGTGGCGCACAGTCGCCGCCGCGAGGCCGCGACCGGCGGCGAATCGCGCATCCCGCTCGACGAGGGCACCCGCGCCACCGTCCGGGCGGCCGGCCATCAGATGGACGACGTGCTGCCCGACGGCGTCGAGCTACGCGTGCGGCGCACGGCGAACCTCCACACGGGCGGCACCATCCACGACGTCACCGCCGAGCTCTCGCCGGTGCTCGCCGAGGCGTGCGTCCAGGCGGCCCGGGCGCTGGAGGTCCCGGTCACCGGCCTCGACCTGCTCGTCCCCGACCCGGCCGGGCCCGAGCACGTGTTCGTCGAGGCCAACGAGCGGCCCGGCCTCGCCAACCACGAGCCGCAGCCCACCGCCGAGAGGTTCATCGACCTGCTGTTCCCGGGAACCAGCCCTGCATGACGGACGCCGCCACTCCTGCCGCAGCCCCCGCTCCCGGCCCCGCCGCCGCGCCCGCCCCTGCCCTGCGCCGCCTCCCGATCGACATGACCTACGTCAAGGAGGTCCTCGTCGACCTGCTGCGCACCCCGTCGCCGACCGGGCGCACCGACGCCGTGGTCCAGTACGTCGGGGAGCGGATGCTCGACCTCGGGCTGGACCTGCAGGTGACCCGGCGCGGCGTGCTCAACGCCGTGCTCGCCGGAGTGCGCAGCCGCCCCGACCGGGCGGTCGTGGTCCACGCCGACACGATCGGCTGCATGGTCGAGCGGATCAAGGAGAACGGCCGGCTGCAGGTCACGCAGCTCGGCACGCACAGCGCCCGGTTCTCCGAGGGCGCCAACGTGCTCATCTACACCGACGGCCCGACCCGGAGCGCTCCCGGTCCGCGCTACACCGGCACCGTGCTGCCGCTCAAGGCCAGCGGCCACAACTACGGCGACGAGGTCGACACCCAGGGGGTCGGCTGGCCGCTCGTCGAGGTGCGCATCGACGAACCGGTGTCCTGCACGGCCGACACCGAAGCGCTCGGCATCCAGGTCGGTGACTTCGTCGCGCTCGAGGCCAACCCGGTCCTCACCCCGCACGGCTACGTGAAGAGCAGGCACCTCGACGACAAGGCCGGCATCGCCGCTGCGCTGGGTGCGTTCAAGGCGCTCCGCGACGCGCGCATCACCCCGCTCGTCAGCGCCCACCTGCTCGTCACCATCGCCGAGGAGGTCGGGCACGGCGCGACGCACGGGATCGACACCGACGTCGCCGAGATGGTCGCGGTCGACAACGCCGTGGTGGCGCCGCTGCAGCAGTCTCGCGAGGACAGCGCCAACATCGCGATGCTCGACTCCACCGGCCCATTCGACTACCACTTCAGCCGCCGGCTGCTCTCCCTCGCCGCCGAGCACGACGTGCCGCACACCCGCGACACCTACCGGCACTACCGCTCCGACGCGGCCAGCGCGGTCGAGGCCGGCCTGGAGATCCGCACGGCGCTGGTCGGGTTCGGCGTCGACAGCAGCCACGGCCACGAGCGCACCCACCTCGCCGGCATCGAGGCCGTCGCCCAGCTGCTCGCGCTCTACCTGCAGACCGACCTGACCTTCCCGGAGTGGGACGTCGACGAGCGCGGCGAGCTCGCTGGGTTCCCGAGCCGCAGCGTGCAGCCCACGGCGTACGAGGAGCGGCGCGACCGCCGCCACAGCGACGCCCCGGGGCGGCGGGCGGGCGACGGCTCCGCGCGGCGGAGCATCGACTGAGCCCGGGCGCCCCCTGGCCAGCGTGCGGCTACCGTGCGGCTAACTTGCGGCCGTGACCTTCTCGATCGTGGCGCGCAGCGCCGACGGCTCGGCCTGGGGCGTGGCCGTGGCGAGCAAGTTCCTCGCCGCCGGGGCCGTCGTCCCCGCCGCCCGCGCGGGCCTCGGCGCGTTCGCCACCCAATCCTTCGTCAACCTGCGCTACGTCCCGGACGGCTTCGCGCTGCTCGAGCAGGCCGTGCCCGCCGCCGAGGTGCTGCGCCGGCTCACCGAGGCCGACGAGCTCTCGGCCTCCCGGCAGGTGGGCGTGGTCGACCGCGACGGCGGCGCGGCCGCCTTCACCGGCCAGGAGTGCATCGCGTGGGCGGGCAGCGCGAGCGGGCGGGACTACGCCGTCCAGGGCAACTGCCTCGCCGGTCCCGAGGTGGTGGCGGCGATGGAGCAGGCGTTCCTCGCTGCCGACCGGGCGCAGCCGCTCGCCCGCCGGCTGCTCGCCGCCCTGGGCGCCGGCGACTCCGCGGGCGGCGACCGGCGCGGCCGCCAGTCCGCCGCCCTGTACGTCGTCACGCCGGGCGGCGGCTACGCGGGCGGCAACGACGTCCTCGTCGACCTGCGCGTGGACGACGCCCCCGCCCCGCTGCCCGAGCTCGAGCGGCTGCTCGACCTGCACGACCTCTACTTCGGCAAGCCCGACCCCGCGACGCTGCTGCCGCTGGAGGGCGTCCTGGCCGAGGAGGTGCGCGCCCGGCTGGCTGCCCTCGGCTATGGCGGCGAGGACCTGTCCGAGGTGCTGTTCGACTGGATGGGCTGGGAGAACTACGAGGAGCGGCACGTGCCGGGCAGCATCGACCCGGTCGTCCTGGCGGCGCTGCGCGCGCTCCCTGCCTAGACGACGCCGTCCTCGCGCAACCGGCCGAGCTCGTGCTGCCCCAGCCCGAGCAGTTCGATGAGCACCTCCGCGGTGTGGGCGCCGAGGTCGGGGCCAACCCCGCGCGTGCTCCCCGGCGAGCTCTGCAGCTTCGGCACCACTCCCGGGAAGGCGACCTGGCGGACGTCGCCCGGCTCCACCTCGACCTCGTGCCGCACCAGCATGTCGCGAGCCGCGTAGTGCGGGTCCGCGACAATATCACTCGCGTCGTAGATCGGCCCGACCGGTACGCCTACCTCCTCGAGGGCCTGGACCACGCCGTCCGTGTCGTGCTCCCGGGTCCAGGAGGCGATCGCCTCGTCGATGAGGTCGCGGTGCTGCACCCGGCCGGAGTTGTCGGCCAGGCGGGGGTCCTCGGCCAGGTCGGGCCGGCCGACGGCGGTCATGAGCCGGCGGTAGATGGCGTCCCCGTTCCCGCCGATCACCACCCAGCCGTCGCCGGCCGTCGGGTAGGTGTTCGACGGCACGATCCCCGGCAGCGCGGCTCCCGTGCGCCGTCGCACGACGCCGTAGCCGTCGTACTCCGGCACGAGGTCCTCCAGCACTGCGAAGACGGCTTCGTACAGCGCGACGTCCACCGTCTCGGGCCGCGCCTGTCCCGGCGAGCGCTCTCGCTGCAGGAGCGCCATGAGCGTGCCGACCACGGCGTACAGCCCGGCGAGGGTGTCACCGAGACTGACGCCCACCCGGACCGGCGGTCGGTCCGGCTCGCCGGTCAGGTTGCGCAGTCCGGCGATCGACTCGGCCACGCTGGCGAACCCCGGCCGCTCTCGGTACGGGCCGTCCTGCCCGTAGCCGCTGATGCGCGTGAGCACGAGATCGGGACGGACCGCGTGCAGGACGTCCGGCCCCAGCCCCCAGCGCTCGAGGGTGCCGGGGCGGAAGTTCTCCAGGACGACGTCGCAGTGCGCGACGAGCTCGAGGACGAGCCGGCGGCCCTCGGGACGGCGCAGGTCGAGCGTGATCGACCTCTTGCCGCGACCCATCGTGCGGAACAGCAACGACGTGTCGCCCCTCGCCCGGCGCCACGCGCGCAGCTCGTCCCCCGTCCGGGGCCGCTCCACCTTCACGACGTCGGCGCCGAACTCGGCGAGGATCCGCCCGGCCGTCGGCGCCGCGATGAAGCTCCCGAGCTCGAGCACCCGGATACCGGCGAGCGGCCCCGACCCCGGCGCGGGCGCCTGCTCGGACCTGACCACGTGATCCTCCTGACGACTGGTCGCAAGTCCTGGGCTCGCCGTGCAGCGCCTCCCGACCCTAGTCCGGCCCGGCGGGACGTCCGGATCGACGGGCCCCACTACGGTGGCGCGTCGACGTCGAGGGAGTGACGGTGGTCGAGGTCAGCCCGCGGGACGGCTTGCAGAACGAGAGCGTCGTGCTCTCCACCGACGCGAAGGTCGAGCTGGTGAGCCGGCTGGTCGAGGCGGGCGTTCAGCGCATCGAGGCGGTGTCGTTCGCCCACCCGAGACTCGTCCCGGCGATGGCGGACGCGGAGGACGTGATGGCCCGGGTGCCGCGTGTCGCCGGCGTGACCTACGCCGGACTGGTCCTGAACCGCCGCGGCCTGGACCGGGCGCTCGCCACCGGCGTCGACGAGGTCAACGTCGTGGTGTGCGTGAGCGACACGTTCAGCCCCTGCGCTTCCACTTCCACAACACCGGCAACACCGGCTTCGCCAACGCCGCAGCGGCGGTCGAGGCCGGGGCAGCGGTGCTCGACGCGAGCGCGGGGGGCATCGGGGGCTGTCCCTTCGCGCCCGCCGCAACGGGCAACATCGCGACGGATGACCTCGTCTTCCTGCTCGAGCGGATGGGCCTGCGCACCGGGATCGACCTCGCGACCCTGATGCCGACGGCCGGGTTCCTCGCCGAGGAGCTCGGGCACGACGTCCCGGCGATGCTGCCGCGCGCCGGCGTCTTCCCTCCGTAGGAGGCGGCTGGTCCTCCGCCTTCTGGTCGACCAGCTGGGTGTGTGAGGGTGCGCGCGACACCGCGGACGATCGGAGCAGCACATGGTGAACGCGCCCGTCGACGTCTCGACGCTGATGTTCGACTTCTACGGCACGGTCGTGGACATGCAGGGCGGTCTGACCCGCGCCCTCGCCCCCTACCTGGAGCGCAAGGGCTACACGGCCAACCCGGCGTCCCGCCTGGTGACCTGGTGGCGGCGGACCCACTTCGAGAACTCGATGATCGACGCGCTGCTGCAGCGTGAGCACACCCCCTACCGGGAGATCGGCCGCCAGGCGGTGGACTACACGCTCACGCGCGCCGGCGTCGAGCACACGATGGACGAGGTGGTCGACCTGGTCGGCTCGATCGAGCGCCTCCTGCCGTTCGACGACGTGGTCGCCGCGCTGGAGCGGCTCAAGGAGTCGGGGTTCCGCCTGGTGGTGCTGTCCAACGGCGACCCGGACATGCTCGAGCGGGGCGTCGCCCACTCGGGGACGGAGCACCTGTTCGACCGCGTCATCTCCGTCGCCGAGGCCGGCAGCTTCAAGCCGCACGCCGCGACCTACGGCACGGCCACCCGGTTGCTGGGTGTGGTGCCGAACGACGTCTGCTTCGTCGCCAACCACGCCTTCGACTGCATCGGGGCCAAGGCTGCGGGGATGCGCACCGCCTTCGTCGACCGTCGCAGCAGGCCGTTCGGCAACGACACCTACCCCCCGGACGTC
>JALYMN010000069.1 GCA_030773675.1 Actinomycetota bacterium | reverse complement strand
TGGTCTACGGCGTGGCGTGGTGGGTGCTCGGCCCCCTGCTGATCATGCCGGCGCAGATGGGCATGCCGCTGTTCACCGTCGACGCGATGGCGGTGAACAGCCTGGTCGGCCACCTGCTGTTCGGTCTGGTGCTCGGCCTGGTCGTGGCGGGCCTGCGGCGGCGTGCCTGACCCTGGCCCGAGCCAAGCAGTGCTCGGTGCGCCTCGCCTCGAGCGTTTGCGGGCGACGGTGCACGCCGTCCGCGGACGCCCTCGGCGGCCCGTCAGAGCGCCGGCGCGGGCGGGAGGTCCAGGTCGGTGTGGACCAGGTGGTTGAGGTAGTTGGTGAACAGGTTCAGTGCGACGACCGCCGACGTCTCGGTCAGCTCGGCGTCGGTCCAGCCTGCCTCCAGCGCCGCCTGCCAGGTGCCGTCCGGGACCTCGCCGACGTGCGCCGTCTGCTCCCGGACGACGCGCAGCAGCGCGGCGAGCTTGTCGTCGGAGACCTGGTCGCGCCGGATGTCGATCGTCTCCTGCAGCGACAGCCCCGCGGCCTTGCCACCGGCGGTGTGCGCCGCCTGGCAGTAGGAGCACTCATCGACGTTCGCTACCGCCAGCGCGATCGCCTCCCGCGTCCTCGCGTCGAAGGAGCCCACGTCGTTGAGCACCTGCTGGATGGCGGCGTAGGTCTGCAGGACGGCAGGCGAGTGCGCCATCGCGCCGTGGATGTTCAAGACCTTGCCTCATCACCAGCAGCCTGCCTGCACAGTCACCGAGGTGACCGTGTCGCGCCGGTGCCCGGACGAGGATCCTCCGGAAGCCGCGGCCGCCCGAGTAGCAGCGGGACGGGCGCAGCACGAGGATGATGTGGTGAGCCGCCACGACCTCGTCGTCATCGGCGCCGGCGCGGCCGGTCTGGCGGCTGCCCGCGCCGCCCGCAAGGGCGGTCGCTCGGTCGCGCTGGTGGAGGCGGCGGAGCCGGGCGGGGACTGCACGCACTCCGGCTGCGTCCCCAGCAAGACGCTGCTCGACGTCGCCCATCGCGTCGCTGGCGCGCGCGCCGCGCAGCAGTGGGGCCTGAGCCCCGTCGGCGACGTCGACTTCGGCAAGGTGATGCGGCACGTGCACGACGTCATCGAGACGATCAGCCGCGACGAGTCGCCCGCCCGGCTCGCGAGCGAGGGCATCGAGCTGGTCCGCGGCTGGGCACGCCTGCGTGCGCCGGACGTGCTGGACGTCGACGGGCGCACCCTGCGCGCGTCCCGCGTCGTGCTGGCCACCGGAGCGAGGGCGACCGTCCCGCGGATCGACGGCCTGGACGCCGTCCCCTTCCTGGACAACCGGACGCTGTTCGAGCTGTCCGAGCAGCCCGAGCACCTGCTGGTCATGGGCGGCGGGGCCATCGGCGTGGAACTGGCACAGGCCTTCGCCCAGCTGGGCAGCCGCGTCACCCTGCTCGAGGCGGCTCCGCGCATCCTGCTGCGGGAGGAGCCCGAGGCCGCCGCCGTCCTCACCACCGTCCTGGAACGCGCCGGCGTGGACGTGCGCACGGGCACGGCCGTGCAGGCGGTCAGCGCCGGTCCGGTCCTCCACCTGAGCGACGGGACGACGGTGGCCGGCAGCCACCTCCTCGTCGCCGTCGGCCGCACGCCCAGCACGGAGGGGCTCGGCCTCGACACGGCCGGGGTGCAGGTCGGTCCGCGCGGGGAGGTCGTCACCGACGAGTACCTGCGCACCACGGCGCAGGGCGTCCTCGCCGCAGGCGACTGCACGAGCCCGCTGCAGTTCACCCACGTCGGCGACGAGCAGGGGCGGCTCGCCGCGCGCAACGCGTTCGCCCGCGGGACGGCGCTGCCGGGAGCGCTCGGCGGTCTGGCGGCGTTCGACGACAGCGTCGTGCCGTGGGTCACGTTCACCCACCCCGAGGTCGGGCGGGTGGGCCTGACCGAGCACCAGGCGTACCAGGCCTACGGGGAGCGGGCCCGGGTCGCGGTCGTGACGCTGGACGAGATGGACCGGCCCCGGACCGGCGGGCACACCGACGGCTACCTCAAGCTCATCGCCGGACCGCGGACCGCCGCGCGGCACCCCGTCCTCGACCGGGTCGTCGGCCTGACCGCCGTCATGCCCGCCGGCGGGGAGATCGCCGCGACCGGCGCCGTCGCGATGCAGACGGGCATGCTCGCGGGGCGGCTCGCGCAGACGATCTCGCCCTACCCGACGTACGCCGTCGCGCTCCGGGTGGCCGCGGCCCGGCTGTTCGGCGAGCACGGCGGCGTCTCCTGGCGGCCTGCGCGCCCGGACGGCTGACCCGACCGCCGCGCGGTGCCGGCGTCAGCGGCGCGGACCCGCGGCTGTCCCGCGCGCCAGCTCCGCGGACTGCTGGAGCAGCAGGCGGCTGCGCCGCTGCCGCACCCGCCGCACGACGTGGACGAGCAGCGGCACGCGCTGCGCGACCAGGCAGACGGGGCGGCCGACGACGACCAGCCCCCAGGCGGCGAACACCGGGGCGAGGC
>JALYMN010000068.1 GCA_030773675.1 Actinomycetota bacterium | reverse complement strand
GACCTACCCCAGGCCCGACGCTCGCTTCGAGACGATGGACGAGGCGCTCGCCGCCTACGACGAGGCGCTCGCGCGGGCCGGGGACCGCGAGGTGGGCGTCTTTCGCCACCCGCGCACCGGCGAGTACGCCGTGCGGGTCGGCGACGAGCACAGCGTGCGGTCCCCGGGTAAGGGGTAGGAGTCCGCTCTGCACCGCCACCCCAATCCGGACAACGTGCTCACCCGGCGCCTGCCCGGGGCCTGCACGCACGCAAGAACGCCACGCGAGCCAACGTCGACAGCGACCGCATCCAAGAACGCCCGCAGCGCCGCCCTTGTAGCGCCGCTCGGGTCCCGATCACCTCCGCCACGCACCCGACACGGGCGCCCGCACTGGACGACGCTGCCCAGCGGTTCCCGTAGCGCTCGTGGCGGACACGCAGCATTCGCCGGGCGGCTCAAGGGGCGGGAGCGCTCGCCCCCGCAGAGCCCCCGGAGCTTTCATCACGCCCCCCAACCCCCTAAGTCGTTGGGACTCCAAGCGAGACGTGGGACTCCGGGAAGGCCTCCACGCGTAAGAAAAGTCCACGCCACCGGCCGTCAACCACCGGCGTGGGCCAGAAGGTCCCATCGCACCGGCCCTAACGGCCTCCTGGCCCCGATGTCCGCCCCGCCACGCGCCGACACGCACGGGGGGAGCGGGACGACGCTACGAAGCGCTCCCGTGGCGACCGTGGGCGACACGGGAACGCGAGCCGAGCCGGGAGATGCGGCACCCTCCAAACCCCCCGGGGCTTCTTCAGGCCCCCCACCCCCTAACTCGGTGGGACTCCGAGCGAGAAGTGGGACTCCCCAGGGTGGCCGAACGCCTGAACGAGCCCGGCGCCCGAGTGCGACAGCCGCAGCACGAAGAAGTTGACCTGCGACCGGGCGCCCGCGAGCACGACCTCGGCTTGCCCCCAGTCGACTTCGGCGGTCTGGCCCGGCGGATGGGCCTGCGGAACGAAGGCGTCGACCTCGCCAAGCTTGTGGCGCCGCTCGCGGACATAGCGGCGCACCTGCCGCTCCGAGACCTGCCCGCCGTGCTCGGCGACCAGCCGCTCCCAGACCCGCCGCGCGGTATGACGCTGCTTGCGCGGCGCCTCCAGGTCCGCTTGCAGCCAGTCGTCAACGACCTCGCGGAACGGGCCGAGCGCCGGCCCCGGGCGCCCCTCGGGCTTCTTGCGCGGCGGCGGCACCGCCGACGCAAGCGCCTGGCGCACCGCGCGACGGTGCACCCCATGACGCTCGGCCAGCGCCCGGATCGACAGCCCCTCGACATCGCGGTCGCGCCTGATCTGCTCGAACAACTCCACCCTCGATCGCACTCCCTCTGCCGGCCTCCCGCTCGCTCGATAAGCGCGAGAAAGTCGACCCGCGGTCGGACGAGGTGGGGCCAAATCAAACGTCCCTTCTGAGACCAACTCCGATGTCCGTTCTCACCGGCCGCGTCGGCATCTCGGCCCAATCGACCTGCATCACCTGCCCCGGCCGGTAGCCCGTCTTCTGCGCCGGCCGCTCCACCCGCGACCGCAGCGTCGCCATGCGCTTGCGGCCCAGGTCAACCGACCCCACGTAGGCGAAGTCGTCGCGCAGAACCTCGGTGACGCGCTACGCCTTGATCTCCGGCCACGCCGGCGCATCCGTTCTACGGCGCGGGGCCACCGGCGAGGGCATCGCCGCCCACCCGTGGTCGCTATGTGGTCCTCCCAATCTTCGCCCTTGCCAACGCCAGGAAGCGCTCCAGGAGCAGTAACCTTGGCAATCCTCGTGGCCTCGCTGCTGGCGGGCCTCATTGGCATCGGCTCTCCACGTGTGGCCGGCCGACGACCGCGCCGGCACCCCTGTACCTGCCCTTTCCACCGTCAGGTCGGCCTGCTTGCCGACCTGCCCTGCGTCAGGGAGGCAGGTCACGCAAGCGGCAGGAGCCTCGTCGAACTCGGTCGCCTCCAAGTGCCACGTGCGGTGGGCCCGTCGACTCCCTCGGACTGCAAGGTCATGCCGTTTGTGAGTCGTGGGGGATCGCCACGAAGCGCCTCGACATCCCCGCGCTGCTCGCCGACGCCGAGGCGCTCGCGCTCGTGCCGCTGCTGCTCACCGCGGTCTTCGTGCGGGAGGGCTAGCCGGTGGCGTCGCCCGTGTGCTCGCGTTCGAGGTCCTGGAC
>JALYMN010000067.1 GCA_030773675.1 Actinomycetota bacterium | reverse complement strand
GGCCCGCAGCGCGGACAGCGCGGCGGCGCTGCCCGCCGGGCCGGCGCCGACGACGGCGAGGTCCCACAGGTCGTCCACGGCGGCAGCCTGCACCGCGGTGCGACGGGCGTCACCCGGAGGTGCCCCGGAGCGCCCGACCGGCGGTGCCAGACTGGAGCGTGACCGCTGCGCCGTCGTCCCGCCCGCGCGTCCTGTCCGGCATCCGGCCCACGGGCGAGAGCTTCCAGCTCGGCAACTACGTCGGGGCGGTCCGCCACTGGGCCGCGATGCAGGACGAGAACGAGTGCTTCTTCTTCCTGGCCGACCTGCACGCGCTCACCGACACGCCGGAGCCGGAGCGGCTGCGCCGGCGCACCCGGGAGGCCGCGGCCGAGCTGCTCGCGATGGGCGTCGACCCCGCGCGCAGCGTCGTGTTCGCGCAGAGCCACGTGCCGGAGCACGCCGAGCTCGGGTGGGTGCTCGGCTGCCTGACCGGCTTCGGCGAAGCCAGCCGGATGACGCAGTTCAAGGAGAAGGGCGGCGGCACCGTCGGGCTGTTCACCTACCCCGTCCTGCAGGCCGCCGACATCCTCATGTACCAGGCCGACGCGGTGCCGATCGGCGAGGACCAGCGCCAGCACCTCGAGCTGACCCGCGACCTCGCGCAGCGCTTCAACGGCCGGTACGGCGACACGTTCCGCCTGCCGGCGCCGTACCAGGCGAAGCCGGGCGAGCGGATCAAGGACCTCCAGGACCCCGCCCGCAAGATGAGCAAGAGCATCGGCGGCGCCGGCACCGTCTGGGTCCTCGACGACCCGAAGACCGTGCAGAAGAAGGTCAAGAGCGCGGTGACCGACGCCGGGCGGGAGGTGCGGGCCGGCGAGGACAAGCCCGGCATCACGAACCTGCTCACGATCCTGTCGGTGGCGACGGGCAAGCCGGTGCCCGAGATCGAGGCGGCGTACGACGGGCGCGGCTACGGCGATTTCAAGGGCGACGTGGCCGAGGCGGTGGTCGGGCTGTTCGCGCCGGTGCGCGAGCGCTACGCCGCCCTCGTCGCCGAGCCCGACCGGCTCGACGACGTGCTCGCCGACGGGGCCGCGCGCGCCGGGGAGGTCGCCCGACGCACGGTCGCGCAGGTGCGCGACCGGGTGGGCCTGCTGGCGCCACGCCGCTCCGCTGCACGGCGGGGGAGCTGAACGGGTAGGGGGCGGCGGATGCCCTCGCCGTCCACGCTGTTCGCCGGGGCCCGCCGGCGCCTGCCCCTGCTCGACCACGTCGTGCGCGCCGTGTCGCGCTACCAGGCCGACGCCGGCGACCAGCTCGCCGCGGCAGTCACCTACTACTGGTTCCTCTCGCTGTTCCCGGTGCTGCTGCTCGCGGTCTGGCTGCTCGGCCTCGTGTACGGCGACCAGGCGGGCGCACAGGTGGAGGCGGCCCTCGTCGGCATCCTGCCGCGCGAGGTGTCGTCCACGCTCGGGGAGAACCTGCAGCAGGCGGCGGGCCCGGCCGGTGCCCTGGGCCTCGCCGGGCTGCTCTACTCCGGCCTTGGCTGGATCGACGCGCTGCGCGAGGCGATCCGCACGCTCTGGCACCAGAACGTGCAGGCGGGCAACATCGTGGTGCGCAAGCTGCTCGACGTCGTCGTCCTGGCCGGTCTGCTCGCCACGGTCGGCACCTCGATCGCGGTGACGGGGACGACGACCGCCGCGACGGCGACCGTGCTGGACCTGCTCGGCGTCGAGGACACCCTGCCCGCCCGCGCGCTGACCCGGGCCGTCGCCGTGGGCGCCGCGCTCGCCGCCGACGTGCTGCTGTTCCTCTACCTGTTCGCCCGGCTGGCCCGCGTCCGCACGCCGGTGCGCCGCCTGCTGCGGGGCGCGGTGTTCGGCGCGGTCGGGTTCGAGGTGCTCAAGGTCCTCGGCGGGCTGTACGTCGCCCGGACCACCTCCCAGGGCGTGGCGACGTATGGCACCTTCGCCGTCGTGGTCGGCATCCTCGTGTTCCTCAACCTCATGTCGCGGTTCCTCCTGCTGTCTGCGGCGTTCGTGGTGACGGCGCCGTACGACTCCGACGTCCCGCCGTCCGGCACCGCGAGCGTCGAGCTGGCGCGCAGGGCCGGCATCCCGCCGGAGTTTGCCGGCGGCGACCCCGACGACCCGCCGGCGGTGCGGGAGCGGGGGGCGCCGTCGCCGCTGCACGCGGCCCTGCGCACGCCGGAGCCCCGGAACGAGGAGCCGGGTCCGCTGCGCCGGCTGCTCCGGCGCGGCTGAGGACGTGGCTGAGGGCGCGGCTGGGGTCTCGGGTCAGCGCGCGGCGAGCCGGCGCTGCCTCCTGCGCCGGACCACCCGGCGGCGGCGCAGCACGACCGCCAGCGCCAGCACTCCCGCGGCCGTCGTCAGCTCCAGGGCCATGCCGAGCCCGCCGTCGTCCACCTCGCCGGACGCCGAGCGCAGCACCGCCCCCTGAGGCCGGTCCGCGGGGCCTGCCGCGGGGGTCGGCGGCGCCGTCGACGGCACCGGGGGCGGAGCTGCGGTCGGGGTCTGCTCCGGAAGCGGCTCCACCAGCGTGCCGACGGGCTGGACCCCGGCGGCGGCCGCGGCGAACCCCCAGTCGAGCAGCGTCGCGGCCTCGCGGTGCACCCCGGGACGGGTGCGCATGAGGCTGACCACGAGCGTGCGCCCGTTGCGGCGCGCGGCCCCGACGAAGCTCGCCTTGGCCGTGCTCGTCCAGCCGTTCTTGATCCCCAGCGCGCCGGGGTAGTTGCGGAGCAGGCGGTTGTGGTTGGCGGTCTCGATCCGCCGGCCGCCGGGACCGCTCACGCTCGCGGAGCGGGTCGCGACGTAGCGGCGGAAGGCCGGGATCTGCATCCCGGCTCGCGAGAGCACCGCGAGGTCGTAGGGCGAGCTCACCTGCCCCCGCGCGTCGAGCCCGCTGGGATTCACCGCGTGGGTGTCGAGGGCGCCGAGCCGCTGCGCCGTCTTGTTCATCGTGGCGATGGCCGCGGGCCCGCCGGCTCCGCGTGCCAGCGTGTTGGCGACGTCGTTGCCCGAGACCATCATCAGCGCCGCGAACAGCTCGTCGACCGGGTAGCCGACCCGCTCGACCAGCCCCACCTTGCTGCCGTCGACCGCGATGTCGTCGTACGTCGGCACGAGCTTGCGCCGCGGGTCGAGCTCGGGGATGAGGGCCACCGCGGTGAGGATCTTGAGCGTGCTGGCGGGCGCGTAGCGCCCGTGCGCGTCCTTGGCGGCGAGCACCGCGCCGGTGTCGAGGTCGGCCACCAGCCAGCCGTGCGCGACGACCTCGGCCGGCACGGGCGGGGCGCCGACCGGCAGCACGACGCCGCGGCTGCCGAGCAGCGGCCCGCCGACGGGGCCCTCCTGCTGGGCCCGGGCCGGGGCCGCGGCGCCCAGCAGCAGCGCGAGCACGGCCAGCAGGACGGGCAGTGCGCGGGATGAGGGGCGGGTGCGCATGGTGCCGGGACGGTACCTCCGGCCGCCGCAACCGGGCCCCGGTCCTGTCAGGGACGCGCTCACCCCGAGGTACGGCGGACCGGGGAGCCGATGGTCCCGGCGCGGAGGGGGTAGCGCCTCCGGTCAGCGCGTGCAGCGGAGCGTAGGAGGACTGATGGACCGGATCGCCGACGTCTGGGGACCCAGGACCGCTCACCCGAGAGGCACGGTCTGGCCGGCTCGCGTCGACGTCCACCTGGCCGACGGCCTGACCGAGGACGACGTCGACCGCTGGGTGCACAGCGCGTGCGTCCTCTGCAGCAACGGGTGCGGCTGCGACATCGCGGTCAAGGACGGCCGCATGGTCGGAGTGCGCGGCCGCGCGACCGACGTCGTCAGCCACGGCCGGCTCGGACCGAAGGGCCTCTACGGCAGCACGCCGTACGCCTCGTCGCCGGACCGGCTGACCCGGCCCCTGGTCCGGGACGGCGACCGGCTGGTCGAGACCGACTGGGCGACGGCGATGGGCCGCGTGGTCGAGCGCTCGAAGGCCCTGCTGGCTGACGCAGGACCGCTCTCGCACGGCTTCTACACCAGCGGGCAGCTGTTCCTCGAGGAGTACTACACGCTCGGCGTGATCGGCAAGGCGGGCATCGGCACCCCCCACATGGACGGCAACACCCGCATCTGCACGGCGACCGCGGCTGCCGCGATGAAGGAGTCCTTCGGCTCCGACGGCCAGCCCGGCTCCTACACCGACATGGAGCACGCCGACGCCGTCTTCCTCTACGGGCACAACATGGCCGAGACGCAGACCGTGCTGTGGATGCGCATCCTGGACCGCACCCACGCGGACGACCCGCCCAAGGTGGTGTGCGTCGACCTGCGGCGCACCAGAGTCGCCGAGGAGGCCGAGCGCACCGGCGGCGTCCACCTGGCGCCGAGAGTCGGGACGAACCTGGCGGTGATGAACGGCCTGACGCGGGAGCTGTTCGCGCACGGCTGGGTCGACGAGGACTGGGTGCGGCAGCACACGCTCGGCGTCGACGACCTGCGCGATCGTCGAGCCGTACGCCCCGGAGCACGTCGAGGAGCTCAGCGGCGTGCCGGCCGACGACCTGCGCCGGGCGGCGCGGATCTTCGGCGAGAGCGAGCGGGTGCTGTCGACCGTCCTGCAGGGCTTCTACCAGTCGCACCAGGCGACCGCCGCGTCCGTCGCCGTGAACAACCTGCACCTGCTGCGCGGCATGCTCGGGCGCACCGGCTGCGGCATCCTGCAGATGAACGGCCAGCCGACCGCGCAGAACACCCGCGAGTGCGGCGCCGACGGCGACCTCCCCGCGTTCCGCAACTGGGACAACCC
>JALYMN010000066.1 GCA_030773675.1 Actinomycetota bacterium | reverse complement strand
ACGACACAGAGGAGGTCCGGTGCACCGCACGTCGATGGCACGCCTGCACGCGTTCGTCGTGCTGCTCGGACTGACCGCGCTCGCCCTGCTGGTCAGCACGGCCCTGCACACCGAGCTGTCCTGGCTCCGGGAGCAGCCCGGAACGCTGACCGTCCTCGCCGTCATGGTGATCGTCGCCGAGCTGCGCACCGTGCACGTCGCCCGCGGCGCGGGGTACGACGAGATCACGGTGAGCATGACGTTCTCGCTCGCTCTCGCGCTGGTCGGACCGCTCGGCCTGGTGCTCGTGGTGCAGTCGCTCGCCGTCGCCCTGGAGGACCTCCGCCAGGGCAAGTCGCCGATCAAGCTCATCTTCAACATGTCGCAGTACGTCGTCGTGCTGACCTGCTCGGCCGCGGTGTTCGCGCTGCTGACCGGCCGGACGCTGCTGCAGGGCGGCCGGCTCGACGCGCCCGGCGACCTGCCCGCCGCGCTCGCCGCCGGCCTCACCTTCTACGCCGTCAACTGCACCCTGGTCGGCGTCGTCACCGCGCTGGCGCGGCGCGAGGCCGTCTTCGCGCAGGTGCTCGCGTCGTTCCGCCCCCAGGCCGTGCTCTCGGCGGTCCTGCTGGCGCTGGCGCCGGTGGTCGCGTTCTGCGCCGAGCACTCCCTGTGGCTGCTCCCGCTGCTGCTGTCGCCGATCGTCGCGGTGCACCAGAGCGCCCAGGTCGCCGCGCAGCGCGAGCGGGAGGCGCTGCACGACGGCCTGACCGGGCTGTCAAACCGCACGATGTTCCGGCTGCGCGCCCAGGCCGCGATGGCCGACGCCGACCGCCTCGGCGAGCAGGTCGCCGTCATGCTGGTCGACCTCGACCACTTCAAGGAGATCAACGACACGCTCGGGCACCACGCCGGCGACGAGGTGCTCGTGCACGTCGCCGACCGACTCCGCGAGGCGGTGCGGCCCTGCGACGTGGTCGCCCGCTTCGGGGGCGACGAGTTCGCCGTCCTCGCCACCGGCCTGATCGACGGCGCCGAGGCGGTCGCCGTCGCCGAGCGGGTCCTGCAGGCGCTGGAGGCGCCGATCGTCGTCGGGGGCGTCCGGCTCGACGTCCCCGCCAGCGTCGGGGTGGCGCTGCACCCCGACCACGGGTCCGACGTCGACGTGCTGGTGCAGCGCGCCGACATCGCCCTGTACGCCGCCAAGGTCGAGCGCGGCACCTGCGCGCTCTACGAGACCTCCGCCGACGGCCACAGCCCGGAGCGGCTGCTGCTCGCGACCGAGGTGCGGGAGGCGCTCCGCGAGGGGCAGCTGTTCTGCGCCTACCAGCCCAAGGTCGATGCGTCGTCCGGGCAGGTCGTCGGCGTGGAGGCCCTGGTGCGCTGGCAGCACCCGACCCGCGGGGTGGTCATGCCCGACGTCTTCCTGCCGGTCGTGGAGAACACCGGGCTCGCCGGCTCGCTGACCACGCTCGTGCTCGACCAGGCGCTGCGCGCCGTCGCCGGCTGGCGGCGCGACGGGTTCGCGGTCAGCGTCGCCGTCAACCTCTCCGCCCGCTCGCTGAACGACCTGCAGCTCGTCGGGCTGATCGCCGGAGCGCTCGCCGAGCACGGCGTGCCGGCCGAGGCGCTCGTGCTCGAGGTGACCGAGACCGGGATCATGACCGACCCGACCCGGGCCGTGTCAGTGCTGGCGCTGCTGCGCGACCTCGGCGTCCAGCTCGCCGTAGACGACTTCGGCACCGGCTACTCCTCGCTGGCCTACCTGCGCCGTCTGGACGTCGACGAGCTCAAGATCGACAAGTCCTTCGTCCAGGACCTGTCGGGGCAGGCCGAGGACGCAATGATCGTCCGCTCGACCGTCGAGCTCGGGCACAACCTTGGGCTGCGCGTCGTCGCCGAGGGCGTCGAGGACGAGCAGGCCGCGCAGATGCTGCGCGGCTGGGGCTGCGACGTGCTGCAGGGCCACCTGATCAGCTGGCCGCTGCCCGAGCACGACGTCCTGCCGTTCATGCGTGCGCGCGCCTCCGCCGCCGGCGCGAAGCACCCCGCCCCGGCCCGCCCCCACCTCGCGCTCGCCGCGCTGCCGCCGGGCGACGACGTACGCCGCGCTGCCTGCGCCCCCATGCTGGAGGTCCTGTCGTGCTCGTCCTGACCCGCGCTGCTGCTGGCGCTGCTCGCCGTGCCGCTGCTCGGTGGTCGCTGGTCCGGGCTGTCCACGCTCGTGCTGCGCGAGCGGCGGCTGCCCGTCGCCGGGCTGCTCGGTGCAGGTGCTCACGATCAGCATCGTCCCGACCTGGCCGCGCCCGCTGCTCGTCGCGCTGCACGCCCTGTCCTACGTGCTGGCCGGGGCGTTCCTGTGGCGCAACCGCGCTGCCCGGGCTGGGGCTCGTCGCGCTCGGCGGTGGCATGAACGCCGGCACGATCGCGCTCAACGGCGGCACCCTGCCCGCCGACCCGGACGCCCTGCGCCGGGCCGGGCTGGCCGTCGAGCGCGAGGAGTTCGTCAACAGCGGGGTCGTCGACGACCCGGTCCTGCCGTGGCTGGGCGACGTCTTCGCCTCACCGTCGTGGCTGCCGCTGCACAACGTCTCCAGCGCCGGCGACCTCGTCATCCTCGCCGGAGCGGTGTAAGCCGTGCAGCGCAGCTGCCGCACGGTGCTCGGCCGCGACCCGCGGCCCGGGCTCACCGCGCTGGCCGCCCGGCTCCGGACCTCGGGGAGGCTGCTCGGCGAGGCTGCGCCGGCGC
>JALYMN010000065.1 GCA_030773675.1 Actinomycetota bacterium | reverse complement strand
ACGGCACCGCAGGCGAGGGCCCGCTGCCGGATGACGTCGAGGTCTTCCCCGCCCTGGAAGGGACTCCTCCGTGACCGACCGCATCGTCCTGGCCTACTCGGGCGGCCTCGACACCTCCGTCGCCATCGGCTGGATCGCCGAGGAGACCGGCGCCGAGGTCGTCGCCGTCGCCGCGGACGTCGGGCAGGGCGGCGAGGACCTCGAGGTCATTCGGCAGCGCGCGCTCGACTGCGGCGCCGTCGAGGCCGTGGTCGCCGACGTCCGCGACGAGTACGCCGACGAGTACTGCCTGCAGGCGCTGCGCGCCAACGCGCTCTACATGGGCCGCTACCCGCTGGTCTCCGCCCTGTCGCGCCCGCTCATCGCGAAGCACCTCGTGCAGGCCGCGCGCGACCACGGCGCCTCGACCGTGGCGCACGGGTGCACCGGCAAGGGCAACGACCAGGTCCGCTTCGAGGTGGGCATCGGCGCGCTGGCGCCCGACCTGCGGGTCCTCGCTCCGGTGCGCGACTCCGGCATGACCCGCGACAAGGCCATCGCGTTCGCGGAGGACAAGGGCCTGCCGATCGACGTCAACAAGAAGTCGCCGTACTCGATCGACCAGAACGTCTGGGGACGCGCGGTCGAGACCGGGTTCCTCGAGGATCCCTGGAACGGCCCCGTCGAGGACGTCTACGCCTACACCCGGGCTCCGGGCGCCGCCGCCGCACCCGACGAGCTGGTGCTGTCGTTCACCGACGGTGTGCCCACGGCCATCGACGGCCGGCCGGTGACCGTGCTGCAGGCGATCGAGGAGCTCAACCGGCGGGCCGGTGCGCAGGGCGTCGGGCGCCTGGACATGGTCGAGGACCGCCTCGTCGGCATCAAGAGCCGCGAGGTCTACGAGGTGCCGGGAGCGCAGGTGCTCATCACGGCGCACCAGGAGCTCGAGGGCATGACGGTCGAGCGCGACCTCGCCCGGTACAAGCGCGGCGTCGACCAGCGCTGGGCCGAGCTGGTCTACGACGGCCTGTGGTTCAGCCCGCTCAAGCGCTCCCTCGACGCGTTCGTCGACGCCAGCCAGCGGCACGTCACCGGCGACGTCCGGCTGACCCTGGCGCTCGGCACCGCCACCGTCAGCGGCCGGCGCAGCCCCACCTCGCTCTACGACTTCTCGCTGGCCACCTACGACGAGGGCGACACCTTCGACCAGGGCCTGGCAAAGGGCTTCGTCGAGCTCTGGGGCCTCCCCAGCAAGATCGCAGCCCGGCGCGACCAGGCGGCCCAGTGACGCAGGCCCCGAGCGAAGGGGCCGGACGCACCTCACTGTGGGGCGGCCGGTTCGAGGGCGGGCCCGCGGAGGCGCTGGCCCGCCTGTCGGTGAGCGTGCACTTCGACTGGCGGCTCGCGCCCTACGACCTGGCCGCGAGCCAGGCGCATGCGCGCGTCCTGCACCGCGCCGGCCTGCTGGACGACGAGGAGCTGGCCCGGATGCTCGCCGCCCTCGACGAGCTGCTCGTCGAGGTCCGGGCGGGGCGCTTCCGGCCGACCGTCTCGGACGAGGACGTGCACACCGCGCTGGAGCGCGGGCTGCTCGAGAAGCTCGGCGCGCTCGGCGGCAGGCTGCGCGCCGGCCGCTCCCGCAACGACCAGGTCGCGACCGACCTGCGGCTGTACCTGCGCGACCACGCCCGGCTGGTCGTGCGCCGCCTCGCGGAGCTCGAGCAGGCGCTGGTCGAGCAGGCCGAGCAGCACCTCGACACCCCCGCACCCGGCATGACGCACCTGCAGCACGCACAGCCGGTGCTGTTCGCGCACCAGCTGCTCGCGCACGTGCACGCGCTCGCCCGTGACGTGCAGCGGCTGCGCGACTGGGACGGGCGCGCCGCCGTGAGCCCGCTCGGCTCCGGCGCGCTCGCCGGCTCCTCCCTCGGCGTCGACCCGGTGGCGACCGCCGCGGACCTCGGCTTCGCGTCGGCTGCCGCCAACTCCATGGACGCCGTGAGCGACCGGGACTTCGTGGCCGAGTTCCTCTTCTGCGCCGCCCTCGTCGGGGTGCACCTCAGCCGCCTCGGCGAGGAGGTGGTGCTGTGGAACTCCACCGAGTTCGGCTGGGTCACCCTCGACGACGCCTTCTCGACCGGCAGCTCGATCATGCCGCAGAAGAAGAACCCCGACATCGCCGAGCTCGCCCGCGGCAAGGCAGGCCGGCTCATCGGCCACGTGGCCGGGTCGCTCGCCATGCTCAAGGGGCTGCCGCTCAGCTACGACCGGGACATGCAGGAGGCCCAGGAGCCGAGCTTCGACGCCGTCGAGACCCTGCTGCTCGTGCTGCCGGCGCTCACCGGCATGATCGCGACCATGACGGTCAACGCCGAGGTGCTCGAGGCGTCCGCGCCGCTCGGGTTCGCCCTCGCCACCGACGTGGCCGAGCTGCTCGTCAAGAACGGCGTGCCCTTCCGCGAGGCCCACGAGGCCGTGGGGCACCTGGTCGTCTGGTGCACTGTCAACGGCAAGGAGCTGCACGAGGCCAGCGACGTCGATCTGGCCCACGTCTCCGCCCACCTGACGCCCGACATCCGGTCGGTGCTCGACGTGCGCGGCGCCATCGCGGCGCGGACGGGGCACGGCGGCACCGCCCCCGAGCGGGTGGCCGAGCAGCTGGAGGCGCTCCGCGCCGAGCTGGACGCGCAGCGCGACTGGGCGGCGGGCGGCTGACCTGCCTCCCGCCGCCACGCCCGGTGCGCGGACGTGAGCGCCGAGCACGGACCGACCCACGACCCGACGTACCGCTCGACCCACGACCCGACTGCCGACCCGCCGCCGGCGGTGTCGGGCGGTGCTGCCCGTGCCGGCCGGTCCGGGGCGGCTGCCCGCGCCGTCCTGTCGGGCGCCCCCGTCGAGCGCGTCGCGCCCCTGCTGCTCGGCGCCGTCCTCATCAGTGACCTGGAGGGGCGGAGCGTCGCGGTGCGACTGACGGAGGTCGAGGCTTACGCCGGGGAGTCCGACCCCGGGTCGCACGCCTTCCGCGGGTTCACGCCCCGCACCGCGGTGATGTTCGGTCCGGCCGGGGTGTCCTACGTCTACCTCAGCTACGGCATGCACTGGTGCCTCAACGTGGTCACCGGGCCCGACGGCACCGCCTCCGCCGTCCTCCTGCGCGCCGGCTCCGTCGTCCGCGGGCTCGACATCGCGCGCGAGCGGCGTCGTGGCGCGCCCGACCGCGACCTCTGCCGGGGGCCGGCACGGCTCACCAGGGCGCTCGGGCTGACCGGCGTGCACGGCGGCCTCGACCTGCTCGACCCGGGCTCGCCGCTGCGGCTGGAGCTGGGGACGCCTGTCCCGGCGTGGTCCTCCGGGCCGCGGGTGGGGGTCGCGGGAGACGGCGCGCCCACCCCCTGGCGCTTCTGGCTGGACGACGAGCCCTCGGTCAGCGCGTACCGCCCCGGCGTCCGCCGTGCACGAGGATGAGGCACGTGACCCTCCCCGACCTGCCCACGGTCGCCCCCGTCCCCGACGTCCTCGCCGACCTCGAGTGGCGCGGCCTGGTGGCGCTGACCACCGACCGCGACGGGCTCGCGGCCGACCTTGCAGCCGGGCCGCTCACGCTCTACTGCGGGTTCGACCCGACGGCCGACAGCCTGCACGTCGGCAACCTCGTGCCGCTGTTCGCGCTGCGCCGCTTCCAGCTGGCCGGCCACCGGCCGATCGCCCTGGCGGGCGGCGCCACCGGCTTCATCGGCGACCCGAGCGGGCGGGCGGCGGAGCGGGTCCTCATGACAGCCGACGTGATCGGCGAGCGCGTCCAGCGCCTGCGCGCCCAGATGCAGCGGTTCCTCGACCTCGACGGCGCGCGCGGCCTCCTCGTCGACAACCTCGACTGGACGGCGCCGATGAGCGTCCTGGACTTCCTGCGCGACGTGGGCAAGCACTTCCCGGTGAACCAGATGCTCGCCCGCGAGTCGGTCAGCGCCCGGCTCGAGAGCGGCGGGCTGTCGTTCACCGAGTTCAGCTACCAGCTGCTGCAGAGCAACGACTACCTGGAGCTCTACCGGCGGCACGAGTGTCGGCTGCAGGTGGGAGCGACCGACCAGTGGGGCAACATCACGGCCGGTCTGGACTTGCTCCGCCGGGTCGAGGGAGCGGGCGAGGAGGGCGGGGTGCGGGCGCATGCCCTGACCTTCCCCCTCGTCACCGACAGTTCCGGTGCGAAGATCGGCAAGAGCACGGGCGGCGGCAGCGTGTGGCTGGACCCGAGGATGACCAGCCCCTACGCCCTATACCAGTTCGCCCTCAACGTCGACGACCGCGACGTCGGCACGTACCTGCGGCTGCTCACCTTCGTCGGGCGGGACGAGGTCGAGCAGCTGGACGCCGCGACGGCGGAGCGGCCGCAGGCCCGCGCCGCTCAGCGCCGCCTGGCCGAGGAGCTCGTCGCCCTCGTGCACGGCGCGGAGGAGGTGCGCAGAGTGCAGGCGGCGAGCGCTGCGCTGTTCGGGAGCGGCGACCTGCGCGGCCTGGACGAGCCCACCCTCGCCGCCGCCCTCGCCGAGGCGCCGTCCGTGGCGGTGACCGGCGCGACCCCGCCCTTCGTCGAGCTGCTCGCCGACGCACTCGGCCTCACGCGCAGCGAGGCGCGGCGCGCCGTGCGCGAGGGCTCGGCCGCGCTCAACGGCGTGCAGGTCTCCGACGAGGCCCTCGTGCCCGAGGAGCAGGACTGGCTGCACGGGCGCTTCCTCGTCCTGCGCCGGGGCAAGCGTGCGATGGCCGTCGCAGAGCGCGGCCAGCCGGGCTGAACCGGCTCGCTCTCGCCGAGGTCGCCACGGGCCTCCCACCGCGTCCGGCGAGGACAGGCGCTTGTCACCGGGGCGCAGTTTGACGCCCGACGCCGGGCTAAGTACGCTCTTCATCGCCCCCGGAGCCACGGACGCCGACAGGCGGACGGACCGGACGGCCCCCCTCGCACAGTGACCGCGGCACCGCCGTGGGCACGACGGGGCGGAGCGGCTCCCTCGAGGGCCTGCTAGGCTAGGAGAGTTGCACCGGGGATGGTCGGGAGGCCGGGTCCGGGAGCGTCTGATCTTTGAGAACTCAACAGCGTGCTGGAAAGTCAGTGCCATTTGTTTGATCCCGTCGCGGGGTGTCGGG
>JALYMN010000064.1 GCA_030773675.1 Actinomycetota bacterium | reverse complement strand
GCGTCAGCCCGTGCGGCCCGCGCGGGCGAGGCGCTCCTCCACGGCCCGCCTGCCCGCCGGGCTGACGCTGCGGCTGGTCCTGCCGTAGCCGGCCCCGGTCGCGCCGGCAGGCGCCGGACGACGGCGGCGCGAACGCACAGCGCCGCGCGCGCGGCGACCCCCGATCCAGCGGGCCGGGACGACGACGAAGCCCGCCAGCACGTAGAGCATGTCCTCGTCGCCGATCGCGTACCGGGCATGGGGTCCGGTTGACCGCCGACAGCGCCGCCCGGCCGGTCGGGCTGTCGTAGCCGTGCCCGAGGACGGCGTCCAGCAGCAGGGCGGTGTCGTCGTAGCGCGCCTGCGGAACCGGCTGGTCCGGTCGAGGAGCGCGGCCACCGACGGGACCGCGAAGGTGTGGTACAGCGCGAGCTCCAGGGCGTGCTGGACGTCCCACGGGAACTCGTGGTAGGCGATGATCCGGTAGATCTCCAGGTGGTCCAGCTCGGGGTCCAGCGCCGCGATCCGGCGGACCCAGAGTCCCGGGGGAGAGAGCGCCCATCACCCGGCCTCCGTCCGCGGCCGCGCGGCCGCACCCCGTCGCGTGCGCGAGGGGGGACTCGAACCCCCACGCCCGAAGGCGGCGGCACCTAAAGCCGCTGCGTCTGCCGTTCCGCCACTCGCGCTCGCCCTCAGGCTAGAGCCCGAGCTGCTTCTTCAGCCCGGCCACGTGGCCCTTCGCGCGCACGCCGTACGACGCCTGCAGCACGGTGCCGTCCTCGTCGACGACGACGGTGCTGCGGATGACACCGGTGACGGTCTTGCCGTACAGGGACTTCTCGCCGTACGCGCCGTAGGCGGTGAGCACCTGCCTGTCTGGGTCGGACAGCAGCGGGAAGGTCAGCCGCTCGGCGTCGCGGAACCGCGCGAGCTTCGCCGGCGGGTCGGGCGAGACGCCGACGACGGCGAACCCGGCGCCCTCGAACTCGGTCAGCTCGTCGCGGAAGTCGCAGGCCTGCGCGGTGCAGCCGGGCGTCGAGGCGGCCGGGTAGAAGTAGACGACCACCTTGCGCCCGCGCAGGTCGGCCAGCGACACCGGCCGGCCGTCGGCGTCGGGCAGGGTGAAGTCGGGCGCGCGGTCGCCGGGCTGCAGGCGGACGGCGGGAGCGGTCACGACGGTCCTCCACGCGGCGGGTCGGTGTGGTCAGCGGACGGCGAGCACGGGCCCGGCCGGCACGTCGACGTGCTCGTCGAGCCGCCCGGCGCGGCGCAGCGCGCGCCCGCTGGTCAGCGCGAGCACGACGACGAACACCAGGGCGTTGACCAGGACGATCGTGGTGCCCGAGGGGATCTCGACCTGGTACGACAGGTACATCCCCACCGCTCCGGCGGCCGCCCCTGTGCCGGTGGACAGTCCCAGCATCCGCCCGAACCGGTCGGTGAGCATCCGCGCGACGACGGCCGGGATGACGAGCGTTGCCGCCACCAGCGTGACGCCGATGATGGTGAGGCTGGCGAGCACCGAGAACGACAGGACGAGCATGAGCAGCGCGTCCATCCGCGCGACCCGGACGCCGGACACGTCGGCGACCTCAGGGTCGAACGTGGAGAACAGGAACTGCCGGTAGAACACGGTGAACACGACGACGGCGAGCACGAGCGCCGCGGTGAGCAGCGCCAGGTCGCCGGACGAGACGCCGATGATGCTGCCGAACAGCGCCGCGTCGAACGCCGGACCCTTGGTGCCGAACCGGGTCAGCAGCGCGACGCCGAGCGCGAACGACGCCGTGGTCACCACGCCGATCGCGGCGTCGGCGCCGATGCGCCGGCGGCGGGTGACCGCGCTGATCGCCAGCGCCGACGCCAGCCCCCACACCCCCGCGCCGAGCACGACGTTCACGCCGAGCAGCGGAGCGGCTGCGAACCCGCCGAAGATCGCATGCGACAGGCCGTGGCCGATGTAGCTCATCCCGCGCAGCGTGATGAACACGCCGATGAGCCCGCACAGCGCCCCGGCGAGCACCGCCGCCGCGAGCCCGGTGAGGAAGAACTCGTAGCGGAACGGCTCGAGCAGCAGGTCGATGCTCACCGGGGAGGTCACGCCGTCCTGCCCGTCGGCACGGCGCGCAGGGTCACGTCGCCGGCCGGGTCGACGACGACCGGCATGCCGAGGTGCTCCAGCACCTCCATGCGGGCGCCGAACGTGCGCTCGAGGACGTCCGGCACGATCACCTGCGCCGGCGGGCCCTCCGCCACGACCGTCCGGTTGAGCGCCACGAGGTGCGGCAGGTGCGCGGCCATGCCGTTGAGGTCGTGCGTGGTGAGCACGACCGCGAGGCCCTCGCTGTGCAGGTCGTCGAGCAGGTGCAGCACCTCGTGCCGGGTGGCGACGTCGACGCCGGACGTCGGTTCGTCGAGCAGCAGCAGGTCGGGGCGGCGCAGCAGGGCCCGGGCGAGGAACATGCGCTGCTGCTGGCCGCCGGACAGCGACCGGATGTGCCGGTCGGCGAGCCCCCCGATGCCGAGCCGGTCGAGGACGTCGGCCACCTCCGCCTTCTCCGCCCGGGTGGCGAACGGCAGCAGCCGCCGGCTCGGTCGCGACATGAGGACGCACTCGCCGACCGTCACCGGGAAGTCCCAGTCGACCGTCTCGAGCTGCGGCACGTAGCCGACCGCGAGGCCGTGCGCGCGACGCACCGTCCCGGACGCCGGGCGCGCGGTGCCGAGCAGCACCCGCAGCAGCGAGGTCTTGCCTGACCCGGACGGCCCGACGACGCCGGTGAACGTCCGCCGCCGGACGACGGTGCTGACGTGCGACAGCACGGCCGGGCCGTCGTACCCGAAGCTCACGTCGTCGAGGACGACGAGAGGCGCGCTCACTGCGGGTACTCCGCGCGGTCGGGCACCACGTCGCGGACGTCGAGCGCGCGCAGCGCCGTCGCGCGGCCGCCCAGGCCCTCGACCATCGTCACGAAGTCGTAGCGCATGAGGCCGAGCCAGGAGTGCTCCGGGTCGCCGGGCTCGCCGGGCAGGTCGTCGTCGCGCAGCGTGGCCTCGTAGCGGGCGCCGGTCTCGCGGGCGATCTGGGCGAGCACCTTGGACGGGAACACCTCCGAGCCGAAGATCACCGGCACCTCCCGCTCGCGCACCTGGTCGATGAGCCGCGCCACCTCCTTGGGCTGCGGGTCCTCGAAGTCGCTCGGCTGCACCGCGCCCACGACCTCCCATCCGAACGTCTTGGCGAAGTAGGCGTAGGCGTCGTGGTAGGTCAGGAGCTGCCGGCGACCCGGCGGGAGGGTCGCCTGGTCCACGCGGACCGCCTCGGCGAGGGCCTGCGCCTTTCCGATGAACGCTGCGGCGTTCGCCCGGTAGGTGGCGGCGCCGTCGGGGTCGGCGGCGGCGAAGGCGTCGCGGACCACCTCGGCGTACTTCGCGGCGTACGTCGGATCGGTCCACAGGTGCGGGTTCGGCTTGCCGTCCTCCCTCGGGAAGGAGAAGTCGTACAGGTAGTCCTGCTTGGGCAGCACGGCGTCGCCGAGCCGGACGACCTCCGCGTCCGGGGCGTTCTGCTCGGCCAGCTCGAGCGTCGGCTCCTCGAGCCCGAGCCCGTTGACCAGCACGACGTCGGCGTCCTCGAGCACCCGCGCGGCCTTGGGCGGCGGGTCGAAGGTGTGGCTGTTGGTGCCCTCGGGCACCAGGCCGGTGACCTGCACCCGGTCGCCGCCGACGTTCGCGGCGATGCTGGTGATCGGTGCGACGGTGGTCACCACGCGCAGGACGCCGGCACCCCCGGCGCTGGCCGTGCCGCGGGCGGGGTCGCCGCTCCCGCAGGCCGTGGTCAGCGCGGTGAGGGCGGCGAGCAGGACAGCCGAGGCCGGGGGCGGGAGGCAACGGGGCAGGGTCACCCGGCGACGCTAGCGCCGTGCGCTGTCTCCTGCAAACCTCTCGCAACAAGGGCCCGCTCGAACGATGCACGGGTCGCGGCGCCTGTTCCAGCCGACGGTGATCCTTGCCCGAGGTTCCACCTCCGAGGCGAGGGGCACCACGACGGCCAGCGCACGACGGCTGGACGACGGCTGGACGACGGCACAGACCGACCCGGAGGAGCACGAGTGAGCACGCAGGGCAGTGAGTCCGTCCCGGCCAGGCAGAGCAGGAGCGGGGTCGTGGTGGCCAGCCAGGACCCGGACGTGCTGGTGGCCGAGATCGAGCGGACCCGCGACGAGCTGGCGGGCAAGGTCGACGCCATCGCCGAGCGCGTCAGCCCCAAGCGCGTCAAGCAGCGCGCCCGCGGCCGCGCCGCGGAGGTCAGGCAGAGCGTGAAGGCGCGGCTCACCGAGCAGCTCGGCGTCGCGAAGGTCAAGGCCGCCGAGACCAAGGAGCGGCTCAGCGCGCAGGCGGCGGTGACTCGGGAGACGGTCACGGCCAAGGCACAGGCCGCGAAGCAGCAGGTGGCGGGGTCGGGTTCGGACGGCTCCGCGGGCGGGTCGGTCGCGGTGACGCCCGGCACGGGCGCGGCGGCGGCGGCCACCGCCACCGGCACTGCTCCCGACGCCGCCCCGGACGGCCCGCCGGTGGGCGCGCTGCCTCCCACCCGCGGCGTGCCGGTCCCGGGCCTGGCGCCGGGTACGGGCGGCACCCCGCCCGGGCCGCTGCCGGGGGACGGACCGGGCACGACGGGCGGGACGAGCGCGACGGGGACGACGGGGACGACGGGCACGACCGGCACCGGGTCGGCCGGGGGACCCGCCGAGGTCGCCGCGCAGAAGGCGGCCGAGAACAAGCAGGCGATCATCGGCGCCGCGGCCGCCCTGCTCCTGCTGCTCCTGCTGCGCCGCCGCCGTCGTCGCCGCAAGGCACGTGCAGCGCTCGCGGCGCGCGCTCCTCGGCCGGCGCGCACCCGCCGCTGACGCGCGTCCCCGGTCGCACGTCGACGCCGGAGCCGCTGTGAGCGCCGAGAGCGCGCCGCCGCGTCCCCTCGTGCTCGCCTCGGCGAGCCCGGCCCGGCTGGGCCTGCTGCGCGCGGCCGGCCTGGACCCGCTCGTCGTCGTCAGCGGCTTCGACGAGGACGCGGTGCAGCGCGACGACCCGCGGGCGCTCGTCGAGGCGCTGGC
>JALYMN010000063.1 GCA_030773675.1 Actinomycetota bacterium | reverse complement strand
CCCGCGGCCGCCGCCGCCAGCAGCAGCGGCGGGTCGTCGCCGAGCAGCAGCGCGGTCAGGGCGAGCAGCAGCACCAGCCCGGGCAGCACGAAGCAGACCCCGCCGACGAGCGCGCCGGCGAGCCCGGCGACGTGCCAGGCACACAGGACGGCGAGCTGGGTCGACGCCGGGCCGGGCAGCAGGGCGGTCGCGGCGACACCGTCCTCGAAGTCCGCCTCGGACAGCCAGCGGCGCCGCTCGACGCACAGCTCGCGCAGCAGCGCCACGTGCGCCGGC
Source organism: Actinomycetota bacterium (assembly GCA_030773675.1). The sequence continues at coordinate 12,289 of JALYMN010000063.1, read as the reverse complement.
GGCCCGCCGAACCCGACCGCGCCGAGCCGGAGCCACTCGGCCGCGACGGTCGGCAGCGGGACGGCCACGGCGGGACCCTAGGCGTGCTCGCCCTCCCCGAGGCGGTCGGACGCTCACCTGGGTCAGCCGGCGTGGACGAAGCCCCGCAGAGCCGTCAGCACCCGCTGCGGGTCGAGGTCGCGGGTGACGACGACCACCGACGACCCGCGCGGGCCGTCGGCCTCGTCCAGGTGGCGCGGCGGGTGGACGACGTGCTGCACGCCGTCCACCACGAGCAGCCGCCCGGCCCCGGTGTCGAGCACAGCCTTGAGGCGCAGCACGCGGTCGCCGTGCGCGTGCAGCAGCGCCGAGAGCCACACGGCGAAGGCCGCCCAGTCGACCGGGCCGTCGAAGCTCGCCGAGGCCGAGGCGACACCGGCGAGGTGCTCCGCCGAGGGCATTGGCGGCACGCGCACCGCGACGCCGCCGGACGGCACGGGGACCGTGAGGTCCACCTCCGCTGCGGTCGTCAGCACCGCCGCCGGGTTGAGGCCGGCCAGCCGGCGACGCAGGGGCGCGAGGGCGTGCTCCTGGACCAGGTCGGTCTTCGTGAGGGCGAGGACGTCCGCGCAGACCACCTGCTGCAGCCACTCCGGGCTCTGCTGCGGACGGGCGGTGACCGCCTGCGCGTCCACGGTGACGACCACCCGGTCGACCGCGACGTGGTGCCGCAGCACCGGGGAGCGGAGCAGGGTGGCCACGACCGGCGCCGGGTCGGCGACGCCGGACGTCTCCAGGACCACCCGTCGGGACGGCGGGAGCTCGCCCGCGGCCTCCCCGTCCAGCAGCTCGCGCAGCGCCGCTTCGACGTCGTTCCGGGTGGCGCAGCAGACGCACCCACCTGGGAGGACGACAGTCGCCTCGTCGATCCGGCGCAGCTGCAGGTGGTCCAGCCCGACCTCGCCGATCTCGTTGACTAGCACTGCCGTGTCACGCAGCCCCGGCTGCCGCAGCAGCCGTCGCAGCAGCGTCGTCTTTCCGCTGCCGAGCGCACCGGACACCACCGTCAGCGGGCGGACCCCCTGCCCCGTCACGGTGCCGGATCCAGCGGGTCGACGGGCCGCCCGCCCCGCATTCGCTCCGCCTCCTGCCACAGCGCACCGAGGTCACGGACCAGGACGGTGCGGCCGCGGCCGTTGCCCAGCTGGTAGCCCCGCCCCTGCCACTCGGTGACGGTGAGCCCCGAGCCCTGCAGGAGCCTACGGACCGCCCGCAGGCGGTCGAGCCGGTGCCGACGTCCCTGCTCCCGCTGCCCGCGGTCGCTCCAGTGCTCCTGCGGCGTCAGGTCACCGCACAGGCCGCACACGCGCTCTCCTCCCGCCGGACGCCACCGCCCCGCCGCGCCAGCAGGCCGGGGCGGTGGTGCGGTACCGGTCAGAGGTCCTCGCGGACCCGGGCCTCCGACCCGGCAGGGACGCCGCGCAGCCCGCCCGCGTCGTCGTAGGCCCACTCCTTGCCGACGCTCGTGGCGAGAAACTCGTCCGAGAAGCCGGACTCCAGCTCCGCCTGCGGGTGGCCCCGCAGCACCCACACCTTCATGAGCAGGAGGTAGACGGCGAACCCGACCGGCAGCCCGACGAGGTAGGCGTACTCGAGCTGCCACAAGGCGAGCCCGCCGGCGACCACCCAGGCCAGCAGCCCGGCGGGGTTGACGCCGCTGGCGAAGCGGAACTGGCCGTGGGCCCTGTAGAGGTCGGGCACGTTCAGCCGCCGCCGGCGCAGCACGTAGTAGTCCGCGATCATGATGCCGCCCACGGCCGACAGCAGGGCGCCGTAGTAGCCGAGGAACGTGAACAGGTTGTCGAGGATCAGCCACGGCATGGCGAGCGTCCCCACGACACCGGCCAGCGCCACGCCCGCCCGGTAGCTGAGCCGGGGCGCGCCTGCGTTGACGAAGGTGAGGGCCGCCGGAATGAGGTTTGCGGCGTTGTTCGTGGACCACTGGGCGAGGACGACGAGGGCCAACAGCACGACCAGGGTGATGCCGCTGCTCTGCCCCTGGATCACCGTGATCGGATTCCAGTCGCCGGCGGCGATGAACGACGCCGCGCCGATCAGCGCCACGAACGTCTGGGTGACCGGCAGGGCCACGAACTGCGCCAGGAAGACGTTGCGGTTGCGCTGGACGAACCCGCGGGCGCCGCTCGAGGTCTTCAGGAAGCGGGTCAGGTTCGGGATGTCTACGGCGAGCGCCGACCAGAAGGCCATGTTCGCGACGAAGAGCGTGAAGGCCGAGACAGGCGTGTCGCCGGCGAAGGTCCAGATGTTCTTGCCCTGCGTCGTCGCGAGGTCCTCCAGCGTGAAGTACATCCACACGGAGACCGCGATGATTGCCGGCGCGGCGACCGCCGCGAGCCGCTCCACCGCCTTGATGCCCATGGCGGTGTTCACCACCTGGACGACGCCGAAGACGACGTACCAGAGGAACCAGGCGCTGAAGCCCGTGAAGTACTCGACGATACCGTTGATGGCCAGTGCACCGAGGTAGGTCTGGATCCCGAACCAGACCGCCGCGACGATCCCGCGCGACACGGCGGGCAGGTGGGTGCCGACGGTCCCGAACGGTGCGCGCAGGTACACCGCGAAGGACAGACCATGCTCGGTCCCGATGTCGGCCGTCAAGGTCATGACGACGGCAAGCGCCATGTTGGCGAGCAGGATCGTGAGCAGCACCTGCGGCAGCGGGAGCCCGGCAACGCCGTTCGCGCCGAGCTGGAAGGTGGCGATGATGACCGCCATCCCGATCCAGATCCACACGAAGCCGAGGGCGCTGATCGTCCGCTGGCCCAGGCGGACGGGGAGGATCGACTCCTCCAGCAGGTGGTTGCCGCGGGCCTCCGGGGCGGCGCCCGGCACCTTCGAGACGCTGGTCATGAGAGCTCCTGTCGGGGGGTCAGCGGCTGCGCGGACTGCGGCGCAGGAAGTCGTCAGCGATCTCGTCGAACGTGGCCCAGCGGACGCCGTCGTGGCCGTTGATGTGCTCGATGAGGCGCTCGAGCATGAGCAGCACCTGCGGCCGGCCCGACACGTCCGGGTGGATGGTCATGGTGAAGACGGCGTAGTCGCACTCCCGGTAGACCCAGTCGAACTGGTCGCGCCACATCTCCTCGAGATGGCGGGGGTTGACGAAGCCGTGGCTGTTGGGGCTGGCCTTGATGAACATCATCGGAGGCAGGTCGTCGAGGTACCAGCTCGCCGGGATCTCGACCAGGTCGGTCTCTTCGCCCCGGACCAGCGGCGTCATCCACGTGTCGGCCGGCTGCGTGTAGTCGATCTTCGTCCAGCGGTCGCCGACCCGGACGTAGTACGGCTCGAAGTCCCGGTGCATGAGCGAGTGGTCGTACTTGATGCCGTTGGCGAGCAGCAGCTCGTTGGTCACCGGCGAGAACTCCCACCACGGCGCGACGTAGCCGGTCGGACGACGTCCGCTCACCTTCTCGACGAGGTCGATGCAGCGCAGCAGCACGCTCTCCTCCTGCTGGCGGGTCATCGCGATCGGGTTCTCGTGGCTGTAGCCGTGGATGCCGACCTCGTGCCCCGCGTCGACCACCATCCGGGTCTGGTCCGGGAAGGTCTCGATCGAGTGGCCCGGGATGAACCAGGTCGTGCGCAGATCGTTGCGGCGGAACAGCTCCAGCAGCCGCGGCGTCCCGACCTCGCCGGCGAACAGGCCGCGGGAGATGTCGTCCGGCGAGTCCTCTCCCCCGTAGGAGCCGAGCCAGCCGGCGACGGCGTCGACGTCGATGCCGAACGCGACGAAGATCTCCTTGGGCATGTCGTGTCCTCTCTGCAGCGGGGGGTCGAGCGGGATCGGGCCCGGGTTCAGGGGCGGATGTGTTCGTGCAGCACGGCGCGCGCCTCGTCCGCGCTCCGCGTCGTGGCCAGGGCGAGGGTCAGCAGCAGGCGCGCCTTCGGCGCCCGGAGGTCGCCGGCCAGGAGGGCTCCGGCGCTGGCCAGATCGGCACCCCCGCCCGCGCCGTAGATCGGGCTGACCGGCCCGGCGTGGCAGCGGGACGCGACGAGCACGAGAGCGCCGTCGGCGACAGATCGCTCCGTCTCGGAGAGCACGGCGGGCGTCACGTTGCCGGCGCCGAAGGCGTCCAGCACCAGGCCGCGGGCACCGGCCTCGCGGGCCGCGCGCACGAACGTGCCGTCGACGCCGAGCTGCAGCGGCACCACGTCCACCCGCGGGAGGTCGTCCGGCACCGCGTCGAGGTCGAGCGCCAAGCGGCGGCGGGGAACGGCGGCGAGCCGGACCTCGTCCACGCCCACCTCGCCCAGGCGCAGCCCCGCGGGCGCGTCGAACGCCTCGAGCGCCAGGGTGTGCACCTTGGTCGCGTGGCGGGCGGGCAGGACTCGTCCGGCCATTGCGACGACCGCCCCGAGGCCGGTTGCGCCCGGGTCCGACGCGAGCCGCAGCGCGTCCCGGAGGTTGCGCGGGCCGTCCGTGTCCAGGACGGCGGCGTTGCGCTGGGCGCCGGTGAACACCACCGGCTGCGGTCCGGCGTGGAGCAGGTCGACGAGGTACGCCGACTCCTCCATCGTGTCGGTGCCGTGCGTGACGACGACGCCGTCCACCTCGGCGGCGGCTGCGCGGACCCGGCGCGCGAGCTGCACGACGTGCCGCAGTTCGAGGCGGTAGCTGCCGAGGCGGAACACCTCCTCCACCTCGACGTCGAGCCCGGCCACCCGGCCCACGGCCTCGAGCAGCTGGGCACCGCTGTCCGCGGCGAGCACGGCGCCGCGGCCCCCCGGGCGGGAGGCGATCGTGCCGCCGGTGGCCAGCACGCGCACCGTGGTCACGACGCCCCTCTCCCCGTTCTCTGACGAACCTCATTTCTTGCAAACGATTGCGCGGAACGTACGCAATTGATTGCCGCGGGTCAAGAGCAGAGGTAGAACGAGGGCATGAGCGACCGGGAGCGGCAGGACGGGGATGCCCGCCGCCCGCCGCAGCCGCGCGCCCGCGTCACGCTCCGCGACGTGGCCGACCGGGCCGGGGTGCACGTCTCGACGGTGTCCCGGGTGCTGAGCAGGCCCAGCGGTGACGCGCTGACCGCCACCGCGCGCCGCATCCGCTCGATCGCCGATGACCTCGGCTACCGCCCCGACCCCTACGCGGCGAGCCTGCGCACGCACCGCACCCGATCCCTCGGCGTGCTCGTGCCCGCGCTGACCGACCTCGTGCTCGCGACGGTCTACGACGAGATCGAGCAGTCGGCGAACCGCGCTGGCTTCCACACTTTCGTGGCGAACACGCGCGACGACCTGAGCGAGCAGCGCCGCCGGGTCGACCTCCTGCTCGACCGCCGGGTCGACGGCCTGGTGCTCGGCGACGCCCGGCTGGACGCCGGGTTCGTGGACGAGCTGGCCGAGCGCCGTGTGCCCTTCGTCCTCGTCAGCCGCCGGCACGGCGCGCACGCTTCGGTCACCTGTGACGACGTGCTCGGCGGCCGGCTCGCTGCCGAGCATCTGCTCGGGCTCGGCCACCGCCGCCTCGCCGTGGTCGCGGGCGAGCCCTACGCGAGCACGGGCGTGGACCGCACGCAGGGGTTCCTCGCGGTCTGCCGCGAGCAGGGCGTGCCCGTGCCCGCCGACCGCGTCGTCCCCAGCCGCTTCGACGTGGCCGGCGGGCAGACCGGCATGGAACGGCTGCTCGCCGGCGCGCAGCCGCCCACTGCCGTCTTCGTCGTGAACGACTTCACCGCCATCGGGGCGATGGGCGCGTTGCGCGACGCCGGGCTGCGCCCCGGGCGCGACGTCGCTGTGGTCGGGTTCAACGACGTCACCCTGGCGGCGGCCCTGCCGATCCCGTTGACGAGCGTGCGGAGCCCGTTGCGGGCCATGGGCGCGATCGCCGTCGACACCCTCCTCGCCCGGCTCGCGGGGCAGCCCGTGCAGTCGGTCCGCCTCCCGCCCGAGCTCGTCGTCCGGGCCTCCAGCGACCCGTCCGCCTGACGCCCGGCCGTGGTGCGGTCACCAGTCGTCCTCGCCGTACACGACGAGGCCGCGCAGGTTGCGGCCGGCGTGCATGTCGGCGTACCCCTCGTTGATCTCCTCGAGCCGGTAGGTGCGGGTGACCAGCTCGTCGAGCTTGAGCCGGCCCTCCCGGTAGAGCCCGAGCAGCCGGGGGATGTCGGCGCGCGGGTTCGCCCCTCCGAACACCGAGCCCTGCAGCCGCTTCTGCAGCATCGACAGGTCGAACAGGCTGAGCGTGACGTCGGTGCTCGTCATGTCCCCCATGCCGGTGACGACGGCGGTGCCGCCCTTGCCGACCAGCGGCATGAGCTCGCCGATCATGGCCCCGTCGACCCGCCCGACGGCGAGGACGGCGGCCTCCGCGCCGCGGCCCCAGGTGAGCTCGTGCACCGGCCCGCGGGCCTCGGCCATGCTGGCGAAGACGTGCGTGGCGCCGAACGCGAGGGCCTGCTCGCGCTTGAACGGCACCGGGTCGATCGCCACCACGCGCTCGGCCCCGGCCATCGCGGCGCCCTGGACGGCGTTGACCCCGATCCCGCCGACGCCCACGACGACGACGGTGTCGCCCGGGCGGACGTCGGCGGAGTGGACGGCCGACCCCCAGCCCGTCGTGACGCCGCAGCCGACGAGCGCCGCCCGGTCGAGCGGCACGTCGTCCTCGACCTTCACGACCGACGACTCGTGCGCGACGACGTACGGCGCGAAGGTGCCGAGCAGGCACATCGCGGTGGCGTCCTGACCGCGCACCCGCACCCGGCTCGTGCCGTCGGCGATCATCCGGCCCTTCAGCGCGCCGGCGCCGTTGTCGCAGAGGTTCTGCCGTCCCCGGGAGCAGGCGCGGCAGCGACCGCAGGCCGGAATGAAGCTGAGCACGACGGGGTCGCCCTCGCGCAGCCCGGTCACCCCGGGCCCGACCCGGTCGACGACGCCGGCGCCCTCGTGCCCGCCCAGGAACGGGAACCCGCCCGGGCGCAGCAGGAGCATGTCGCCGAGCCGCACGTGCTCGTCGGAGTGGCACAGCCCGGACGCCGCCAGGCGCACCCGCACCTCGCCGGCCACGGGGTCGTCGAGCTCGAGCTCCTCGACCTGCCAGTTCTGGCCCCGGCCCCACAGCACCGCGCCCTTCGTCCTCACAGCTCGGTCCTCACAGCTCGGTCCTCACAGCTCGGTCCCCGGCTGGGTCTCCACCGCTCCTCCTCCGGGCCGCGGGCAGGAGCGGCACCGGGACGTACCCTCGCCTGTGCCCTCCGACCTGCGCGCGGTCCCCCCTGCACGGGAGGCCGGGCCGGCCATCGACCGGCCCGCGGCCGAGCGCGCCGTCACCGACCTGCTGCGCGCGCTCGGGCAGGACCCCGCCTCCCCCGCGCTGGCCGAGACGCCGCGCCGGGTGGCCGCCGCCTTCGCCGAGATGCTCACGCCGCAGGCGTTCGCGCTGACGACGTTCGCCAACGACGAGGGCTACGACGAGCTGATCGTCGCCCGCGACATCCCCTTCGTGTCGCTGTGCGAGCACCACCTGCTGCCGTTCCTCGGCAAGGCGGCGGTGGCCTACATCCCGCGCGACCGCATCCTCGGCCTGTCGAAGCTGGCCCGCGTCGTCGAGACCTTCAGCCGCCGCCTGCAGGTGCAGGAGCGGCTCACCACGCAGGTGGCGTCGTGGCTGGACGCGTCGCTGGCGCCGCGCGGGGTGGGCGTCGTGCTCGAGGCCGAGCACATGTGCATGAGCGTGCGCGGCGTCCGGGCGCCCGGCGCGCTCACCGTCACCTCGGCGCTGCTGGGGACGCTGCGCAGCGACCCCCGCACGCGCCAGGAGTTCCTCAGCCTCGTCCGCCGCTGAGCGGGTCCTCGGCGGGCTCGACCGCGGCGGGCTGGACCGCCGCGAGCTGCTCGCGCAGCCGCCGCTCGGCGAGCACCGGCACGAACGCCCGCACCCGCGCGGCGGCGAACTCGGCCAGGACGGCGTCGAACGTCGCGCCGACCTGCTCCTCGCCGTGCACCGGCGCGTAGGCGCGCAGCGCCTCGGTGCGGGTGCGCTCGAGCTGCTGCTCGACGTCGGACACGGGCGCCTCCAGGGAGGTCGGGGCGGCCGGGCACGGCCACGGGACGGACGGGCTCGCTCGGCCTCCCTGCCGTGGCAGAGGGAGTCTGTCGCACGGCGGTCTCCCCCGCTTCACCCGAGAGGGGCACGATGGCCCGGTGACGACAGCACCTGCACGCGACGAGAGCGCCGCCCTCGAGCCCGTCGCGCCGCCCGCGCCGGCACCGGACGGCGAGCTGCCGGCCGACCGGCTGCTCAACCGGGAGGTGTCGTGGCTGGCCTTCAACCAGCGGGTCCTCGAGCTGGCCACCGACCCGGACGCGCCGCTGCTGGAGCGGGCCAAGTTCCTCGCCATCTTCGCCAGCAACCTCGACGAGTTCTTCATGGTCCGCGTCGCCGGGCTGCGCCGCCGCCAGCAGCTCGGGCTCGGCGTGCGCAGCGCCGACGGGCTGCGCACCTCCGAGCAGCTGCGGCTGGTCGCCGAGGTCGCCCGCGGCCTCGTCGAGCGGCACGCCCGCGTGTTCCTGGACGACGTCCAGCCCGCGCTCGAGGAGGCGGGCATCTGCGTCGTCGCCTGGGACGGGCTCGCCGCGGCGGAGCAGGAGCGGCTGCACCGGTGGTTCCGCCAGCTCGTCTTCCCGGTGCTGACCCCGCTCGCGGTCGACCCCTCGCACCCGTTCCCGTACATCAGCGGGCTGTCGCTCAACCTCGCCGTCGTCGTGCGCGACCCGGAGAGCGGGGCCGAGCACTTCGCCCGGGTCAAGGTGCCGAACAACGTGTCGCGGTTCGTGCCGGTGGCCGGGGACGGCGCGGCGGCGTACCTGCCGCTCGAGCAGCTCATCGCGGCGCACCTGGACCAGCTGTTCCCGGGCATGGAGGTGGTCGCGCAGCACCCGTTCCGCGTCACCCGCAACGCCGACGTCGAGGTCGAGGAGGACCGCGACGAGACGCTGCTGCAGGCGTTGGAGCGCGAGCTGGCCCGGCGCCGCTTCGGCCCGGCGGTACGGCTCGAGGTCGGCGGCACCATGGACCCGCACCTGCTCGACCTGCTCGTGCGCGAGCTCGACGTCACCGAGGACGACGTCTACACGGTGCCCGGGCTGCTCGACCTGTCGGCGCTCTGGCAGCTGCACGACCTGGACCGGCCCGAGCTGAAGGACGACCCGTTCGTCCCCGCGACCCATCCTCGCCTGGCGGAGGGCGAGGCGCCGGCCGACGTGTTCGCGGCGCTGCGCGAGAGCGACGTCCTCGTGCACCACCCCTACGACTCGTTCGCGACCTCGGTGCAGCGGTTCGTCGAGCAGGCCGCAGCCGACCCGCAGGTGCTCGCGATCAAGCAGACGCTCTACCGCACGTCCGGGGACTCCCCGGTGGTGCGGGCGCTCATCCGGGCGGCGGAGGCCGGCAAGCAGGTGGTGGTCCTCGTCGAGATCACCGCGCGGTTCGACGAGCAGGCCAACATCGCCTGGGCCCGAGTGCTGGAGCGGGCAGGCTGCCACGTCGTCTACGGCATGGTGGGCCTCAAGACCCACTGCAAGACGCTGCTGGTGGTCCGGCAGGAGAAGGACGGGCTGCGCCGCTACGCCCACATCGGCACCGGCAACTACAACCCCAAGACAGCCCGGCTCTACGAGGACATCGGGCTGCTCACCGCCGACCCGGAGGTCGGCGCGGACCTCACCGACCTGTTCAACTCGCTCACCGGCTACAGCAGGCAGAAGGACTACCGGCGGCTGCTCGTCGCGCCGCAGGGCGTGCGGGCCGGGCTCGTCGAGCGGATCGAGCGGGAGCGCGAGCACGCCCGGTCCGGCCGGGCGTGCGGCGTGACGATCAAGGTGAACAGCCTGGTCGACGAGCAGGTCATCGACGCGCTGTACCGGGCCAGCCGGGACGGCGTGCCGGTGGACGTCGTCGTCCGGGGCATCTGCGCGCTGCGCCCGGGCGTCGAGGGGCTGTCCGAGCGGGTACGGGTGCGCAGCCTGCTGGGCCGTTTCCTCGAGCACAGCCGGGTGCTGCGCTTCACCGACGGCGGCACGCCGCAGTTCTGGCTGGGCAGCGCCGACCTCATGCACCGCAACCTCGACCGGCGGGTGGAGACGCTAGTGCGCGTCGCCGACCGGGCCGTGCAGGCCGAGCTGCAGGAGGCGCTCGACCTCGCCCTCGCCCCCGAGGTGGTGCGCTGGGAGCTCGGCCCGGACGGCGCGTGGGTCCGGCGGCCCGGTCCGGGGGAGCCGGCCTGCGACCCGCAGGCCGAGATGCTGCGCCGCACCCGCACCGGCGAGCGCCGCCGTCGCGCCACCAGCGACGTCAGAGCAGACCGCTAGAGCCGGCCGCTAGGCTCCCGCCCCGTGCGCCTCGGGGTCCTGGACGTCGGGTCGAACACGGTCCACCTGCTCGTTGTCGACGCCCACCGCGGCGGCCACCCCGACCCGGTCGACAGCGTCAAGACCGAGCTGCGGCTGGCCGAGCTGCTGCGCTCCGACGGCAGCCTCGGGCCGGAGGGCACTCAGCGGCTCGTCGCGTGCGTCCGGCGGGCGCGCGAGGCCGCCGAGCAGCACGGCGCCGAGGCGCTGCTGACCTTCGCCACCTCCGCCGTGCGCGACGCCCGCGACGGCGCCGTCGTCCTCGACGCGGTGCGCCGCGAGGCCGGCGTCGAGCTGGCCGTGCTCCCCGGCGAGGACGAGGCGCGCATGACCTTCCTCGCCGTCCGCCGGTGGTTCGGCTGGAGCGCCGGGCGGCTGCTGTCGCTCGACATCGGCGGAGGCTCGCTGGAGCTCGCCGCCGGCCGCGATGAGGAGCCCGACGTCGCGCTGTCCCTCCCGCTCGGCGCCGGACGGGTGACCCGGGAGCACCTGCCCGGCGACCCGCCGACCGCCGAGACCGTCGAGGCCCTGAAGCACCGGGTCCGCCGGGCCTTGCTCGAGCGCGCCGACGAGCTGCTGACCGCGGGCGGGCACGACCGGGCGGTCGGCAGCTCCAAGACGTTCCGCTCGCTGGCGCGGATCGCGGGCGCGGCGCCGTACGGCGCGGGGCCGCTCGTGCCGCGCACCCTGTCCCTCGGCGACCTGGACGCCGTCGTCGACCGGCTGCGCACGATGCCCGTCGCGCAGCGCGCGAAGCTCCCGGGCGTCTCACCGGGCCGGGCCGGGCAGCTGCTCGGGGGCGCGCTGGTCGCGCAGCAGGCGATGCGCGTGCTCGGCGTCGAGCAGGTGTCGATCTGCCCCTGGGCGCTGCGGGAGGGGCTTGTGCTGCGCCACCTGGACGTGCTCTCCGGCGCCTGAGCCGGGTGCTCAGGCGGCTCGGCCCAGCCCGCGCAGCGCGGACGTCGCGGCGCCGTGCCCGCACATGCCGTGCACTCCGGCGCCGGGCGGGGTCGCCGACGAGCACAGGTAGACGCCGGGCACGCCCGTGGCGTAGGGGTCGAGCGCGGCCCGCGGGCGCAGCAGCAGCTGGCGCGGCGTGCTGGCGCCGACCGCGATGTCGCCGCCCACGTAGTTCTCGTCGTGCCGCTCCAGAGCGGCCACGTCGCGGACGGCCAGCCCGACGACCCGTTCCCGGACGCCCGGCGCGAACCGCTCGACCTGCGCCAGCACCGCCTCCGTGACGTCGCCGCGGTGGCCGTGCGGCACGTGCGCGTACGCCCAGACCGGGTGCACGTCGCCGACCGCGCGCCCGGGGTCGGCGAGCGACTGCTGCGCGACGAGCACGAAGGGACGCCGGGGCAGCACCCCGCGCACCACGGCGGCCTCGGCCGCCGCCAGCTCCTCGAAGGTGCCGCCGAGGTGCACCGTCCCGGCATGGCGGCACGCCTCGGCCGACCACGGGACGCCGCCGCGCACCGCGAGGTCGACCTTGTAGGCGGCGGGTCCGTAGGCGTAGCGCCGGTACGCCCGGGCAGTGCGCGCGGGCAGCCGGTCGCCCAATATCCGCAGCGCCGCGCGAGGCGACACATCGAGCAGGACGACGTCCGGCGCGCCGAGCTGCTCCAGCGCGTCGACGCGCCGTCCGGTCTCGACGGTGCCGCCGAGCCCGCGCAGCACGCCGAGCAGGGCGTCGGTGACCGCCCGGGAGCCGCCCTCGGCCACCGGCCATCCCACCGCGTGCCCGGCCGCACCGAGCAGCACCCCGACCGCGCTGGACAGCGGCGCCGACAGCGACCCGACCGCGTGCGCGGCGACCCCGCCGAACAGCGCCCGCGCCGCCGGGGTCGCCCACCGCCACACCGTCCAGGAC
>JALYMN010000062.1 GCA_030773675.1 Actinomycetota bacterium | reverse complement strand
CGCGGTCGGCCAGCAGCCGCTCGGCGACGTCGAGCGGACCGACGAGCAGGACCTCGACCGCGGGCGAGCGCTCCGCGACGAGCAGCGCGCCGTCGACGACCGAGTCGGGAGCGTGGTCGCCGCCGAGCAGGTCCAGCGCGACGCGCGTCAACGGACGGGGTGGGTCAGACCGTGATGACGGTGCGCTTGTCGTAGCGCCCGCACTCGGTGCAGACGGTGTGCGGCTGGGTCACGTGGCCGCGGTCGCACGTGGTGAGCGCCGGAGCAGCGGTCTTCCACTGCGCGCGGCGCGAGCGGGTGTTGCTGCGCGACATCTTGCGCTTCGGGACGGCCATCGGTCACTCCTGGTCTTCGGGGCGGTCTGCGGGGCGTGCGGTCGTGCTGGACGTGCTGTCCGGGCCGGTGGCGGTCTCGAGCAAGCCCGCCAGGGCGCCCCAGCGGGCGTCCGTCGTGCCGTGCGCGTGGTCCTCCGGCAGGTCGTCGAGCCGCTCGCCGCACTCGGCGCACAGCCCGGCGCAGTCCGGCCGGCACAGCGGGGTCAGCGGCAGTGCGAGCACCACCGCGTCGCGCAGCACGGGTTCGAGGTCGAGGTGGTCGCCCTCCATCCGTGCGGTCTCCTCGTCAGGTTCTGACGACCTGCCGGTGGCGTCCGTCGTGCTCTCCGGGTAGGCGAACAGCTCCTGGAGGTCGACGACCATCTCGTCGCTGACCGGCTCCAGGCAGCGTCCGCACTCCCCGGTGAGGGGGACGTCGGCCGTGCCGCTGACGAGCACGCCCTCCATCACCGACTCGAGCCTGAGGTCCAGGTCGATGTCGGCACCGGGCGGCACGCCGATGAGGACGGTCCCGAGGTCCTTCGGAGCCGGGGCAGTGAGCCGCATCTCGCGCATCGACCCCGGCCGTCGTCCCAGCTCGCGCGTGTCGAGCACGAGGGGCTGGCGGGGGTCGAGGCGGGGCTGCGGCTTCCTGTTCTCGGGCACGGGGACCTGGCGGGCTCGTCGAGACCGTCCTCCAGGCTAGCGGACCGCGCCCTCGGGGTCACCCGCGCCGGGGAGCGCCCGCCGCCCCTGGCCGGTCTCGAGGTAGCCCTCGACGACGCCCCGGTCGCCGTCGCCGACGGGCAGGTCGTCCACGGCGGAGCGGCCCTGCAGCTTCTCGCGGCCCCGCTCGACGGCCTGCAGCGTCTTGGTGAGCACGACCTCGAAGTTGGCCAGCTTGCTGTCGACGTAGTCCTCGACCTCGTCGCGCATGGCGTCGGCCCCCAGCCGAGCCTCGTCGAGCAGCCGCGCCGCCTCCCGCTTCGCCGAGACGACGACGGCCTCCTTGCTCACCCGCCGCGCCCGCTCCTCCTCGGCGGTGGCGACGAGCTCGGCCGCCCGCGCGCGGCCCTCCTCGACGACGGCCTCGCGCTCGCGCACCACCCGCTCGGCCTCGGCGACGGCCCCGGGCAGCGCCCGGCGCAGGTCCTCGAGCATCCCGAGGACCTCGCCGCGGTTGACGACGCAGGAGGCCGACAGCGGCATGGCTCGGGCCTCCTCGACGGAGGACGTCAGCGCGTCGAGCAGCTCGGTCACCCGCGCGGGGACCGGCTCGGTCACGTCCGCGCCAGCCGCTCGGTGAGCGACGTGAGGACCGCCTCCGGCACCAGCCCGGAGACGTCGCCGCCGTACGTCGCGACCTCCTTGACCAGGCTGGAGGACAGGAAGGAGTACAGCGGGTTGGTCGTCATGAACAGCGTCTCGACGCCGGCGAGGCCGTGGTTCATCTGCGCCATCTGCAGCTCGTAGTCGAAGTCGCTGATGGCGCGCAGGCCCTTGACGATCACCGGGATGTCGCGGGTGCGGCAGTAGTCGACGAGCAGGCCGTGGAAGCTGTCGACCTTGACGTTGCCGTACTGCGCGGTGACCTGGCCGAGCAGGTCGATGCGCTCCTCCACCGTGAACAGCGACGACTTCTTCTTATTCACGAGGACGGCGACGGTGACCTCGTCGTAGATGGCGCTGGCGCGCCCCACGATGTCGAGGTGGCCCAGCGTGACCGGGTCGAAGGAGCCCGGACAGACGGCCCGTCTCACGACGGCGGTCTCACGGTCGGCAGCCTCAGTGCGCGCGCGTACCAGAGCACCGCCTCACCGTAGCGGCGGGAGCGCACCGGCTGGACACCCGGGGGCCACGTGGGCGCGGCACCGCGGCTGCGCCGCTCGGCGACCACGACGGCGTCCGGCGCGAGCCGGGGCACGAGCGCGGCCAGCACGGCGTCGACGTCGTCGTCGTACGGCGGGTCGAGCAGCGCGAGGTCGTACGTGGCGGCGGCGGCGCGCAGGAAGGCGGCGACGTCGTCCGCCACCACCTCCGCCCCGGGCAGCCCGACGGCCGCGACGTTGGCCTGCAGCACGCGCACCGCGGCGGGGTCGCGCTCGACCAGCGTCACGCCGGCCGCGCCGCGGCTCAGCGCCTCGAGCCCGAGCGCGCCGGAGCCGGCGTACAGGTCGACCACGCGGGCGCCTTCCAGGTCGACGAGCGACTGCAGGCTGGAGAACAGGCCCTCCCGGGCGCGGTCGCTGGTGGGCCGGGTGCCGACCGGCGGCACCTGCAGCCGGCGGCCGCGGGCGACCCCGGCGACGACGCGGGTCACGCGTGCCTCCTCCCTGGTCCGGCCGCACGAGGGTCCCGTGGCCGTGCCGGGTCGCCCTCCGGAAGGGCGCCCCGGCGCGCCCTGGCACCGCACTCCGCTCAGGCAGGCGCGGTGATGGTGAGGACCAGCTGCGGCCGGTTGCCGGTGGTGGTGTTCTCCCGGGACGCGAACTGCACACCGTCGCCGGACTCGGCGTACAGCTGGAACGACACATCCCCACCGCCGGTGATCCCAGACACCGACGTGCCGATCCGGCCGGTGCCCATGCTGCCGAAGTTCCCCACCGCCGCCGTGCCCGACCGCGTCGGCTGCCCGCTGGACCAGGTCAACCCGCTTTCGCTCCACGACGTGCCGGTCCGCCACACCGCCGGGCCGTTCGTCGTCCCGTTGCTCACCTGCAGGCTCAGCCTCGCCCCGGCCACCGACTCCCCGGCCGCCAGCGCCGGCACCGTGAAGCGCAGGTACGGCGTCGCCCGCGTCGCGCTACCCGCCGTCTCCTCCGTGTCCGACAGCAACGTCGCGAGCGCGCCCGACCCGGTCGTCGGCGCCTGCTGCCGAGCCATCGTGTCCGCCACCGGGTTCAGCACAACCGTCCGCCCGCCGAGCGTGACCGACGCCGAGCCGGCCGGCCCGGTCCCGACCGCGGTGACCGCCTGCACCGACAGCCGGTAGGTCGCCCCCGCAACCAGATTGGTGAACGTGAACGACCGCGCCGACGCCGCCACCGTCGTCGACCACGGGCCGGTGCCGCTCGCGTCCGTGCCGTCCCGCGCCACCCGGTAGCCCGTTACCGCCGACCCGCCGTCGCTGGCCGGCGGCGCCCAGGACACCGTCGCCGTCCGCGCCGCGTCCGCCTTGGTCGCGGTCACCGACGTCGGCGCGCCCGGGAGGACCGCGCTGGCCGGGATGGTGACCGACGCCGACCCTGCTGACCCCGTCCCCACTGCGTTGATCGCCTGGACCGACAGCAGGTAGCTCGACCCAGCGACCAAACCGGTGAACGTGAACGACCGGGCAGTCGCGGCCACCGTGGTCGACCAGGGGCCCGTGCCACCAGCGTCGGTGCCGTCCCGCGACACCCGGTACCCGGTCACCGCCGACCCGCCATCACTGGCCGGCGGCCCCCACGACATCGTCGCGGCCGTGTCCTGGACGGTGGCGCTCACCCCTGTGGGAGATCCTGGCGCAGTTGCGGTCGGCGGAGCGACGTAGAGCAGGCCATCGTTCTCCCAGAGCGAGTCGGTGACAATGTCGGGCGTGGCCGTAGATCGGAGGGCGGCCGCCACATCTGCCGCCTGCGCTGTCGGATGCGATTGCAAGTACCTCGCGACAGCGCCAGCTACGTGCGGCGTTGCCATCGATGTTCCTGACATGAAGCCATTGGACGTAGCGGAGTCCATGGTGCTGGAGAGGACGGAGGCACCGGGGGCGAAGAGGTCCAGACATGGGCCGTAGTTGGAGAAACTGGCCCTGTAGTCGCCCTGCGCTGTAGCGCCGACCGTGATCGCCGTCGGGGCCCCCGCTGGGCTGACCCCGCAGGCATCTGCGCTGTTATTACCAGCTGCTACCACGGTCGGCAGGCCAGCAGCTGACGTGCGCGCCACGGCCTCGTCCATTGGGGCGTACGAACCGCCACCTCCGCTGTGGTTGATCACAGCGGGACCTTGCTTGTGACTGATGACCCAGTCGAAGGCAGCGATCGTGTCGGTCATCCAACCGCCGCCAGTGCAATCGAAGACCCTCAGCGACACCATTTCGACCTGCTTGGCAACGCCATGTTCGGCGCCGCCAACAGTGCCAGCCACATGGGTGCCGTGTCCGTCGCAGTCCGAGGCGTCGGCGTCCCCGTCCACGAAGTCCCACCCGCTGCGGACGCGGCCGCCGAAGTCAACGTGGTCCATACGGACGCCACTGTCCACGACGTAGACCGTCACGCCCGCGCCGGAGGAGCCGTAGGAGTAGGAGCCGTCGAGCGTCGCTTCACGCTGGTCGATGCGGTCTAGCCCCCAGGGAGGTGCCGGCTGTGCCCCCGCTGACTGAGTCCGCGCGTCTGGGGTGATGGTCGCCACTGTCGGATCATCACGTAACGCCGCTATACGCTGGGGAGCCAAGTCTGCTGCGAAACCGGTCAGCACGTGACGGTAGGTGTGTCGGATCCTCCCACCCCTCCGGCGCTCCTCGGCCACAGCCTGTTCCAAGGACACTGCTTGAGTGAGCTGCACGATGACCCGCTGCTTGTCCTCTACCGCAGCAGCCGCGACCGCCGAGGCCGAGAGCGTTGTAGACGCTACGAGCAGCCATCCGAGCAGCAGGGAGGCGATGCAGCGTCTCCTCGGAATGCCACTGATGGTTCTACGACTGCGACGGCTCCATTGTCCGGCGGCTGCGGGCACCCGGTGATGGTCCTGGTTTGTGCTTGAATGAGCAATAGTCGGTTCGGGTGGGTGACGAACCGTAGCTGCACCAGCACTGAGTGTGTTACACGCCCCGCGCCCGCTCCTAGGCAGGGCCACCGCCCGTGAGAGCGCAGGAGGGCTGCTTCCTCACCCCTTCTCCAGGTAGTCGGCCTGCTGCGCCCGGCGCAGGCCCTCCACCGCGGCGCCGAGCGCGGGTGAGCGGACGAGCTCCGGGTCGTCGTCGACCAGCGCGACCGCCGCCTCGCGGGCGGCGAGGATGACGTCGGTGTCGCGCAGCAGCTGCAGCATGCGCAGGCTGCTGCGCCGTCCGGACTGGTCGGCGCCGAGCACGTCGCCCTCGCGGCGCTGCTCGAGGTCGAGCTGCGACAGGACGAAGCCGTCGGACGTCGCCGCGACGGCGTCGACGCGCTGCCGGGCCGGGCTGCCCTCCGGCGCGTCGGTGACGAGCAGGCAGAGTCCCGGCAGGGTCCCGCGGCCGATGCGCCCGCGCAGCTGGTGGAGCTGGGAGACGCCGAACCGGTCGGCGTCCATGACGACCATGACGGTGGCGTTCGGGACGTCGACGCCGACCTCGATGACGGTGGTGGCGACGAGGACGTCGAGCTGCCCCGCGGCGAAGGCGCGCATGACGGCGTCCTTGTCGTCGGGGGGCATGCGGCCGTGCAGCTGGGCGGTGCGCAGCCCGGCGAGCGGGCCCTCGGCGAGCAGCGGCTGCAGCTCGCCCACCGCGACCGGCAGGCGGCGCTCGTCGGTGTCGGGAGCGTCGTCGAGGCGGTCGTCCTCCTCCCCGCCGATGCGCGGGCAGACGACGAAGCACTGCCGGGCCTCGGCCGCGGCCTCGCGCACCCGTTGCCAGGCGCGGTCCAGCCACGTCGGGTGCTCGCTGACGCCGACGACGACGGAGCGCACCGGCGAGCGGCCGCGCGGCAGCTCGCGCAGGGTGGAGACCTCGAGGTCGCCGTACACGGTCATCGCGACGGTGCGCGGGATCGGCGTGGCCGTCATGACGAGCACGTGCGGCGGGGCGGCGCTCTTGGCGCGCAGCGCGTCGCGCTGCTCGACGCCGAAGCGGTGCTGCTCGTCGACGACCACCAGCCCGAGGTCGGCGAACGCCACGCCCTCGGACAGCAGGGCGTGCGTGCCGACGACGATCCCCGCGTCGCCGGACGCCGCCTCGGCGAGCGCCGCCCTGCGCTCGGCCGCGCCGAGCGAGCCGGTGAGCAGCGCGACGCGCGTGGCCTGCTCGGCCGAGCCGAGCTCCCCGGCCTGGGCGAGCGGCCCGAGCAGGTCGCGCAGCGAGCGGGCGTGCTGCTGCGCCAGCACCTCGGTCGGGGCGAGCAGCGCAGCCTGACCGCCGGCGTCGACGACGGCGAGCATCGCGCGCAGCGCCACGAGGGTCTTGCCCGAGCCGACCTCGCCCTGCAGCAACCGGTTCATCGGCGCCGGCTCGGCGAGCTCGCGGAGCAGGACCTCCCCCACCTCCTGCTGCCCGGCGGTCAGCGCGAACGGCAGCGCGGCGTCGAAGGCGGCGAGCAGCCCGTCGGGGCGGGGCACGCGCGGGACGCCGGCGAC
>JALYMN010000061.1 GCA_030773675.1 Actinomycetota bacterium | reverse complement strand
CGACCGCGCGGCGCGCGAGGTCCGGGGCCGGCTGCCCGAGCCGACCGTCGCCGGGACGCTGCTGCGCACCGCGGCGCTGCAGATGGCCCGTGGCACGCGCTCGCACCGCAGCGAGGCCGCGCAGATCCTGATGCTCGTCGCCCAGATCGGCCGCCTGTCGCAGTCCGTCACAGCCCTTCGTGAAGCGCAAGGACGCAGCGCGCAGGCCGCCGCGGCGCGCCGGGCCGCGCTGCAGGTCGGCGACGCCGCGGAGCAGTGGTCCGCGGAATCCAGCGCTCTGGTCGCGGCGGCGCAGCGACGGTGGGCGGCGGTGGCGCGGCCGTCGACGAGCACCAGCACGACGCGGCGGCCGTCCGGGCCGACGCAGGGGCCAGGTCGGAGTCGCTAGACCGGGGTGCGCAACCGCCCGTTCGCCCGACCCGCCCAGCGGCGGTTCTCCAAGGAGGGCCCGTGGGCACCGCCGGGACTGGGCGGGTCCGGGTCAGGCGTAGATGTCGACGGACCGGGAGACCTGACTTGGCCAGGCGCGCAGACCATCGCGGCAGAGCGCGCGGGCCTCGCTGAGGTTGTTGGGCGGTTGCTGCAGGAACCGGGTAGCGGCCACGACCTGGTCGCGGCGGCCCCCGCGGGTGGCGCTGCCGTCTGCGCGCAGGTCGGCACCCTTGATGAACACTGGTGGGGAGCCGTCACCGCGGTCGACCTCGGCGGCGTAGAGCACGGTGATGCGCCCGTCGACGTTGAACAACTGCGTGGCTGCTCCTAGTGGCGGCAGAGCCCCCGTCACCTTGCCGCCGCCGGCCACGATCCGATCGAAGTCCGGCGTGCCGTCCTCGGCGAGGGCAAGCCCAAGGCCGGCGGCAGGGTGCCTGCATGTAAGTAAGGCGCGGACGTCCACCCACAACTCAACCTGTGACAGGACGAGCGGGTCGCCTCCCCAGCACGGTCGGCAGACCGACCGCTCGGCGCAGGTCCGCCAGGCACCAGCGCAGAGCGCCGAGTGGGGTCATCGGCTCGCGAGAACAGCTCCGACGCCAGTTCGCGACGGAGCACCCCCTCCGCCAGCGCCACGCGCGCGAGCAGCGCCCATGTCTTGTGTCCCCGCGGGCGCGGCGCCCGGGGCTGCTCCTACTGCCCGGATGCTGAACTCCGCACACGTTGTGCCGAGCGTGGCCAGGGTGTCCACTGGCCGAGGACCCCGCCGTCCGTCACCCTCATCACGCAGGAGGTCACCCTTGTCCTCATTCCCGGGCCTCAGCCACATCGCCATCACCGTCACCGACCTCGCGGCCAGCACCGCCTGGTACAGCCGGTTGTTTGGCTCCGACCCCGTTCTCGACGAGGACGAGGCCAAGGGCTCCTACCACCACACCGTGTACGCCCTCGGCGGCGGCAACCTGTTCGGGCTGCACACCCACGGCAACGCTCCAGGCCGGTTCGATGAGAAGAACGCCGGCCTAGATCACGTGTCGTTCGGCTGCGCCGACCGGGCGGAACTGGTCAGCTGGGCGGACAAGCTCGACGAGCTCGGTATCGCCCACAGCGACGTCGAAGACCAGGCGTACGGCTCGGGTGTCTCCTTCCGCGACCCAGACGGCATCGCCCTGGAGTTCTTCGCCCCGCCGGCCAGCGCCTGACGCTCGGCGCGGGGCTCTCGCCCCGCGCACTCCTTCCCTGCGAAGTAGTGCCGTGCCGTCAGCGGCGCCGACCTGTCGTCGGCGCCTTTCGCGTCGCGGTGCGCGCCGCAGCCGCGGTCGCGGCGGCCTTGGGCGCGGCCTGCGCCGCGCTCACCTCTTTGATCGGCGTCGGGTAGCTCTGCGCCGCGGTGGCGGTCGCAGGCGCACCGGCGGTCGCGGCGGCGCGGCTGGCTTCGGCCTGGCCGAGCAGAGCGGTTGACGTGGCCTGGTCGACGCCGGCGTGCCCGACGTGCGACTGCGCGGTTGTCAGGCCCTCGCGCCGCTCGTCGACGTGCGGAGTCGAGACGTCGTCAGCGGCGCCGGCGGAGGCGCGAGCGCTTTGCCGCTCGGCGTCCGCCTCGCGGCCGAGCTCGAGCGCGGCACCGAGCACGGCGAGGTCCTGCGGCCCAGTGCTGCTGCCCGGGCGGGCCGCGGCCAGCGGCGTCGGGTAGCTGCTGGCCACGAG
>JALYMN010000060.1 GCA_030773675.1 Actinomycetota bacterium | reverse complement strand
CCGCGACGGGACGGCGCGAGCGGGGACGGCGGGAGGCGGGCATCCGGCGCGGATCAGACCGCGGGCTGCGTGCCGGCCTGCGCGGTGAACCGCGGGAAGGCCGTCGCGCCGGCGTAGCGGCCGGCGTCGTCGAGCTCCTCCTCGATGCGCAGCAGCTGGTTGTACTTCGCCACCCGCTCGCTGCGCGCCGGCGCGCCGGTCTTGATCTGGCCGCAGTCGACCGCGACGGCGAGGTCGGCGATCGTCGTGTCCTCGGTCTCGCCGGACCGGTGGCTCATCATGCAGCGGTAGCCGGTGCGGTGCGCCAGGTGCACGGCGTCCAGCGTCTCGGTGAGGGTCCCGATCTGGTTGACCTTGACGAGCAGCGCGTTGGCACAGCCGCGCGCGATGCCCTGGGCCAGCCGCTCCGGGTTGGTGACGAAGAGGTCGTCGCCGACGAGCTGCACCCGTGCGCCGAGCCGCGCGGTGAGCGAGGACCAGCCCTCCCAGTCGCTCTCGTCGAGCGGGTCCTCGATCGACACCAGCGGGTAGTCGGTGACGAGCTGCTCGTAGTACGCCGACATCTCATCGGCCGTCTTCGTGCCGCCCTCGAAGGCGTAGCCCTGCTCGGAGTGGAACTCGCTGGCGGCGACGTCGAGCGCGAGGGCGATGTCGCGGCCGGGTGTGAGCCCGACCTGCCCCAAGGCCTCGAGGATGAGGTCGAGCGCCTCGCGGTTGGCCGGCAGGTCGGGCGCGAACCCGCCCTCGTCGCCGACGGACGTCGCGAGGCCCCGGCCCTTGAGCACGCTCTTGAGCGCCTGGTAGGTCTCGGCCCCCCAGCGCAGCGCCTCGGAGAACGTCGCGGCGCCGATGGGCGCGATCATGAACTCCTGGACGTCGACGTTGGTGTCGGCGTGCGCACCGCCGTTGAGGATGTTGAGCATCGGCACCGGCAGCAGGTGCGCGTTCGGCCCGCCGAGGTAGCGGAACAGCGGCAACCCGAGCGAGTCGGCGCTCGCCCGCGCGACGGCAAGGCTCACCCCGAGCAGGGCGTTCGCGCCGAGCTTGCTCTTGTCGGGCGTGCCGTCGAGCTCGAGCAGCTGCTGGTCGATGATCCGCTGCTCGCTCGCCTCGATGCCGAGCAGCTCCGGCCCGATCACGTCGAGCACCGCGTCGACGGCCTTGGTGACGCCCTTGCCGCCGTACCGGCCCGGATCGCCGTCGCGCAGCTCCACCGCCTCGAACTCGCCGGTGCTCGCGCCGCTCGGGACGGCCGCGCGGGCCAGGGTGCCGTCGTCGAGCGCCACCTCGACCTCGACGGTGGGGTTGCCGCGCGAGTCGAGGATCTCGCGGGCGCCGACGGCCTCGATGGCGGGCACGGGTCTCCCAGGGGACGGAGCGGGCCGGACGCGGAGAGGCGCCGGCCGGGCGGGCGCTGGCGAGCGTAACGGGCGCTCCGGCGGCCTCAGGACAGGCTCGCCCGGCCACCGCGGGCGGCGCCGGACGCGGCCGAGTGGCGACGTCTGCCTCCGTCGGTGCAGTGGACGGGGCGGAGCTCGCCACGCCCGCAGTCGGCCCCGGCCCGGCCCGGCCGAACGCTCGCCCCCTCCGGCGCCCCGGCCCGGCGACGCGAGGTCAGTCGCCCAGCAGGGTGCGCAGGTGGCGCGGTGGCGGCGACCCGTGCGCCAGCACCTCGTCGAAGCTGCTGCGCCCGCGCAGCAGCGGCGTGAGCTCGGAGTAGCCGACGAAGTACGTCGACAGCTGCGCGCTGGTGAGCAGCGCGCGCCGCCACTTGCCGACCGCCTCGCCCTCCTCCTGGTACCCGCGCCGGGTGAGCAGCTCCAGCGCCTCGGCCTCCTGCAGTCCCCCGGCGTGCACACCGGCGTCGAGCAGCGCGTTCAGCGTCATCCGCAGCTGCATCTTGAGCTGCTGCAGGCGCACTGGGACGCCGCCGTGCCCCTGCTCGACCATGAGCCGCTCCGCGTGCACGGCCCAGCCCTCGATGAGCGTGCCGCTGCTGAGCACCTGCCGGACCAGCGACGGGTGCCGCCGGGCATGCGCGAGCTGGAGCACGTGGCCCGGCATCGCCTCGTGCACGGTCAGCTCGGTGACGAGGGCGGTGTTGTACTCGCGGTAGAAGGAGGCGACCCGCTCGGGCGGCCAGTCCGCCGGGGTCGGGCTGATCGCGAACAGCGTCGTGCCTCCCCGCTCCAGCGCCCCGGGCGCGTCGCAGTAGGCGACGGCGACGCCGCGGCGGAACTCCGGCATCACCTGCACCTCGCACGGGTCGTCCGGGACCGTCGCGAGACCCGTGCGGCGGACCACCTCGGTCGTCTCGGCGAGCGCCTGCCGGGCCAGCGCGACGACGGTGCTGTCGTCGGGGGCGTCGGCCGCCACCCGGTCGAGGGCGACCCGCACCGGGTCGTCGACCGGCCCGACCCAGTCGCGGGCGACCCGCTCGAGCTCCTCGGTCACCGCGTCGAGGTGCTCGCGGGCGGCGTGCACGACCTGCTGGCTGGACAGCTCGGCGTCGAGCACCAGGTGCAGCTCGGCGGCGTAGACCTCGGCGCCCCGCCGCGGGTCGCGGGTCGCGGGCTGCCGCTCGAGCCAGGCGGCGTAGCGCTCGAGCGCCGAGGCTGCGGCGTCCTGGGCCGGCTCGACCTCCGGGCGCAGCGACGGCTCGGACTGCAGGAGCTCGCCCACCCCCTCGCGGACGAGCCGCACCGCGCCGCGCGCCTGCTGCGCCGCGGTCTCGGCGTGGACGGCGGGCAGGTCCTCGAGAGTGCGCTCGGCGGCGGCGAGCCGGTCCGGGACGGCGGACATGCGCGCGGCGAGCGCGCGCAGCCGGTCCGCCGCCGGCAGGACGTCGCGGGCGAGCAGCGGGTGCAGCGCCTCGCCGGGCAGGTGCAGCAGCGGGTTCCAGGTGTGCTCGGCGAGCACCTCCGTCGCGAACAGCCGGCGGTCGAGACCGTTGCGCAGGACCTCGAGATCGACCGCGTCGTCGGGCGGCAGCGCGTCGACGTCGAGGCTGTCGAGCTCGTCGCGCCGACGCGCCAGCACCCGGGCACGCGCGGCGACGCCGTCCGGCGTGAGGTCGTCGAGCCGGTCGTCGGAGCGGTGGTCGCCGAGCGCCGTGGCCCGCTCCGGGTAGAGCCGCAGCAGGTCGTCGACGACGTCGGAGAACAGAGGCTGAGGGCCGGCGGCGTCCATGCGCCTGAGCCTGCCCCAGCTCGCCGACGTACACCTGTCTTACGCGAGGTGTTACGGTCCCGTCGTGCCCGAGACCATCACCTTCCGTCCCGACGAGGACGCGCTGCGCGCCCTGGCCGTCCTGACGCGGGACGGGACGGCCGTGTCCGTGGCCGTCCGCGCCGCCCTCATCGAGGCCGCCGGAGCCCGAGCGCGCGAGCAGCTCCGGGCGGAGGCGGCCGACCTGGCGGCCGACCCTCAGGACCGGGCCGAGGTCGCACAGGTGCTCCGCGACATGGAGGCCCTGCGTGCGTGGTGAGGTCTACCGGTTGCGGGCGCCGCGCGACGTCCGCGGGCACGAGCAGTCCGGGCGCCGGTACGCCGTCGTCGTGCAGTCCGACGCCCTCCCCCTGTCGACGTGGCTCGTCGCGCCGACCTCGACCTCGGCCCGTGCCGCGACCTTCCGCCCGGAGGTCGAGATCGGCGGACGGACAACGCGCGTGCTGGCCGAGCAGACGGCCGCCGTCGACCCGCAGCGGCTGGGGGACGCGGCCGGGCGGCTCACGCTCGAGGAGGTGCGGCGGGTCGAGGCCGCACTGCGCCTGGTCCTGTAGACCGTCGCGTCGACGCTTCCGAGGCGGACCGCTCGTGCGGGAGGGTCTCCCGCGCCGCTCGGGGGGCGTCGCCGCTCAGGTCAGCAGGTCGCGCCCGACCGAGGCCGCGTCGGGCGCTCCGCACAGCCGGAGCACCTCGACGACCTCCTCGCGCAGGCCGGTGAGCAGGTCCCGGACGCCGTCCGCGCCGCCGACGGCGAGCGCCCACAGCACCGGCCGGGCGAGCAGCACGGCGTCCGCGCCGAGGGCGAGGGCGGTGACGACGTCGCGGCCGCTGCGCACGCCGCCGTCGACGAGCACCTGCGCACGGCCGGCGACGGCCGCGGTCACCTCGGGCAGCGCGACGACGGTGGCGACCGCGCCGTCGAGCTGCCGCCCGCCGTGGTTGGAGACGACGACCCCCGCCGCCCCGGCGTCGACCGCGAGCAGCGCGTCGTCGGCACGGAGCACGCCCTTGACCCAGAACGGCAGTCCCGTGGCCGCGGCCAGCTCGACGGCGTCCGCGAGCGTCGCGTCGGCGGCCTGCTGCCCGCCCGCCCCGCCGTCGGCCGGCACCCCCGGGACGACGCGCAGCAC
>JALYMN010000059.1 GCA_030773675.1 Actinomycetota bacterium | reverse complement strand
GTCGAGCGCCATGCGGCGCAGCGCGGCCGGCACGCGGCGCCCCGGCACCCGCCACAGGTGTAGGGTCACCAGGTCGGGCACCGGCTCGGGCACGCGGACCAGCCGAGCGGGACGGGTGCGCTAGGACGCGGCCGGCGCCGGCGTGGCGCCGCCCTCGCTGTCGCCGGTCGGCAGCGGCGGCTGGGTGGCCTGGTTGTCCGGGTTGCTGCTGCCCCCGGACTGGCTGCTGCTGCACCCGGTCGCGCTGAGCAGGACGGCGGACACGGCGGCGGCCACGGCGAGGGCAGGGCGGTTCATGCGCGACGGCCTTCCCCTGGCGGGATGAGCCACGCACGCTCGGCGGTTGTCGCCGTCATGCGCACCGATGCTCCCCGGGACGGCAGCCGGCACACCGACCCGCAGGCCCTGCAGGCGCTCGCCGAGCAGGCCGGGCGGGACCTCGAGCACGCGACCCCGCAGGAGGTCCTTCGCTGGGCGGTCGACACCTTCGGCGACGGCTTCGTTCTCGCCTCCTCGATGGGCGACGGGCTGCTCGCACACCTGGCCTCGAGCGTGGCGAGCGGCGTCGACGTCCTGTTCCTCGACACCGGCTACCACTTCCCGGAGACGATCGGGACCCGCGACGCGGTCACCCAGGTGTACGACGTGCACGTCCGGACGGTGCTGCCGCTGCTCACCGTCGAGCAGCAGGCGGCCGAGCGGGGCCCGGAGCTGTTCCGCCGCGACCCCGACGCCTGCTGCGCCATCCGCAAGGTCGAGCCGCTCAACCGCGGCCTGGCGCCGTACGTCGCCTGGGCCTCCGGCATCCGCCGCGACGAGGCGGCGACCCGCCGCGACGTCCGGGTCGTCGAGTGGGACGCCAAGCGCGCCAAGGTCAAGGTCAACCCGGTCGCGGCGTGGACGCAGGCCGACGTCGACGCCTACGTCGCCGAGCACGGCGTGCTCGTCAACCCGCTCGCCTACGACGGCTACCCGTCGATCGGCTGCGCGCCGTGCACCCGCCGCGTCGCGTCGGGCGAGGACCCGCGGTCCGGCCGCTGGGCCGGCAGCGGCAAGTCGGAGTGCGGCCTGCACGTGTAGCGGTCGCCGCTGCCCGGCGCCGTCCAGCGACGCTCACACGCGTCCCGCTCCTGCGCCTGCAGCGGACGACGCGTCGGCGTGTCGCGTGGTCGGCGGCGCAGGAGCGGTACGCGCTGGACGACGACCGCCCGGTGTCGAGCGGGACGCCGGGAAACGGGAGCACGGGCTGCGCCGGCATCGACCCGACGGGAGGGACCGGTCGTCCGGCGGCGGACGGCCTCACGCTCGAGCGGAGCGGGCGTCCCCGGCTGCGCCAGCACCCGCGGGCCTCCTGTGCACGAGATCCGGCGCGGCGTCGGCCTCGGCCACCCTGCGCGCATGGAACTCGTGACCCGCGCGGGCCCTCGCGGCAGGAGTCGGTGTCCGCGAGGTCGACGCCCTCGTCGTGCACGGTGCCCCGGTGACGACGCCGGCCCGCAGCGCGGTCGACCTGGCGCGGACGGCGGACGACCTGACCGCCGCCATGGTGCTGGACGCCGCTGGCCCGCGTGCCGTTCGCCCGGCTCGACGACGTCCTGGCGGCGCAGCGCGGTCGGCCCGGGTCGCTCTCGCGCGTCGTCGGTGGACCGCGCCGACGGACGCGCGGAGTCGCCGTTGGAGTCCGTCGTCCGGCTGAGGGTCGCGCAGCAGGGGCTGCCGCAGCCCGAGCTGCAGGTCGTCGTCGGCCGGCCGCACGGTCCGGTGGGGCGGGTTGACTTCCTGTGGCGCGGGCGGCGCACGGTCGGCGAGGCCGACGGCCGCCTGCGGCCTTCGCCCGGGCGGGGCTGCGTACCGCTTGACCCGCTGCTGCGCCGGTCCGGCGCACCGTACATCGGCCGTCTCCGGTCCGCACGCGCACCGTCCGTCCCGCTCCTGCGCCGGCAGCGACTCGACACGCCGACGCCGAGGTGGCCCAGAGCGCAGGAGCGGGACCTGCGGTGCGTCTGCCGCTCGTGCGCCCACAGCGACCTCGCAGGCCCGTGCGCTGCGCTGCGAACGCACGAGCCGCGCCGCGCGGCCACTCAGTCGCGGGTGCCGGTCAGGCCCCTGTAGCGCAGGGTGAACGCGCGGGCGCAGGACTCGCAGCGCCAGTCCGCGTGCCCCTTGTCGGGGTCCTCGCCGAACGGGCGCAGCGTCTCCTCGCCGCAGTACGGGCAGTACATCGGCGCCGCCCGCTGCTCAGACACGCGAGGTCACCGCAGCAGCGCCTCGTCGGCCCGCCGCGCCCAGGTGGCGAACCGCTCGCCCTCGTGCCGGTCGGTCTGGAAGTTGCGCAGCACCCGCTCGACGTAGTCGGCCGCGCCGTCGGCGGTGACCTTGAGGCCGCGGCTCTTGCGCCCGAACCCGGCGTCCTCGCCGAGCCGGCCGCCGAGGTGCACCTGGAAGCCCTCCTCGCCGTCCACGATCGAGCCCTTGAACCCGATGTCGGCGGTCTGGAAGCGCGCGCAGGAGTTCGGGCAGCCGTTGACGTTGATGGTCAGGGGCTCGTCGAAGTCCGGCAGCCGGCGCTCGAGCTCGGCGTACAGGTCCTGGCCGCGCTGCTTGGTCTCGACGATCGCGAGTTTGCAGAACTCCAGGCCGGTGCAGGCCATGAGCCCGCGGCGGAAGCGCGACGGGCGCACGCGCAGGTCCTCGGCCTCGAGCCGGGCGACGAGCGCGTCGACCTGCTCGTCCGGGACGTCGAGCAGCACGAGCCCCTGCTGCGCCGTCGTCGACACCCGGGCGCCGCCGTGCCGCTCCGCGAGCGCCGCGACGCGCTGCAGCTGCAGCCCGCTCGTGCGCCCCGCGCGCGGGACGACGCCGACCAGGTTGAGGCCGTCCTTCTGCTTCGCGACGCCCACGTGGTCGCGGTCCGGCGTGGGCGCGGTGACGGGGGCCGGGCCGTCGGGCAGCGGTGCCGAGAGGTACTCGGTTTCCATCACCTGGCGGAACTTCTCCGGGCCCCAGTCGGCGAGCAGGAACTTCAGCCGGGCGTGGTTGCGTGAGCGGCGGTAGCCGTAGTCGCGGAACACCGAGCAGACCGCCGCCCAGGCCTCCTCGACGCGGTCGGGCTCGACGAACACGCCGAGCCGCAGGCCGAGCTTGGGGTTGGTCGACAGCCCGCCGCCGACCCACAGGTCGTAGCCGACCCGCCCGTCGTCCAGGCGCACGCCGACGAACGACACGTCGTTGATCTCGTGGTTGGTGCAGTGCTGCGCGCAGCCCGAGATCGAGGTCTTGAACTTGCGCGGCAGGTTCGCGAAGGCGGGGTCGCCGACGAACCGCTTCGCCACGGCCTGCAGCTGGGGGGTGGCGTCGAGGACCTCGTCGGCGGCGACGCCGGCGAGCGGACAGCCGACGATCACGCGGGGCGTGTCGCCGCAGGCCTCCGTCGTGCCGAGCCCGACCGCGTCGAGCCGGTCCCAGATCGCCGGGACGTCCTCGATCCGGATCCAGTGCAGCTGCACGTTCTGCCGGTCGGTGATGTCGGCCACGTCGCGCCCGTACTCGGTGCTGACCTCGCCGATCGCGTTGAGCTGGGTGCTGGACAGCTGGCCGCCGTCGATGCGCACGCGCAGCATGAAGAACGGCGCCTCGAGCTCGGCCGGCTCGAGCACCGCGGTCTTGCCGCCGGGGATGCCCTCGGCCCGCTGGGTGTAGAGCCCGTAGGTGCGCAGGCGGGTGCGCAGGTCGGCGGCGTCGATCGAGTCGAAGCCGCTCTTGCTGTAGATGTCGAGTACCCGCTGCTTGACGTTGAGCGGGCTGTCGTCCTTCTTGACCTGCTCAGCGGGGTTGAGCGGCTCGCGGTAGCCGAGCGCCCACTGTCCCTGGCCGCGCGCGGCGGGCATGAGGATCTCCTGGGAGTTCTGAGGGGCTGTGGTGCACGGCGGTGCGTGCGGGGCGGTGCGTGCGGGCGTGCTGCGGTGGTCGCGCCGGCGGGCTGGATCAGCAGGCCGGGGAACAGACCGCGCTGCTGACGCGCTGCAGGTCCACGTGCAGGCGCGAGGTCAGCAGGGCGGGCACGCCCTCCAGGGTGGCACAGCCGCCGGCGCCGGGGCCGGCAGGACGACGTGGGACGATGGAGCGGTGAGCACGCTGCTCCCGCGTCTGGTCCTCGTCGCACGCCTGCACGTAGACCTGCAGCGCTGCGCCAGCGCGGTCTGTTCCCCCGCCCGCTGACCTGCCCGCTCCCTCTCGCCCGGGCCCGCCTCGCCCAGCCCGGCGACGCTGCCTCCCGCTCGTCCCCCGCACCGTCCTGGAGGACCTCAGTGACCACCGCCCTGTCGCCGGCGCCCCCCGGGGGCGCGACGACTCCGGGAGCCGCCCCGGGAGCCACGGTCTGGCTGACCGGCCTGCCGAGCGCCGGCAAGACCACGCTCGCGACCGCGCTGTCGCGGCGGCTCGACGGCCGCCCGGTGGAGCTGCTCGACGGCGACGAGGTCCGCGAGTTCCTGTCGAAGGGCCTGGGCTTCGGCCGCGAGGACCGCGACACGAACGTGCTGCGGATCGGCTGGGTGGCGGCGACCCTCGCCAAGCACGGGGTCCTGGTGCTGGCGAGCGTCATCTCACCGTTCGCCGAGACCCGCGCCGCGGTTCGCTCCCTGCACGAGGCCAGGGGTGCGGGGTTCCTCGAGGTGCACGTGGCGACCCCGGTCGAGGTGTGCAGCGCGCGGGACGTCAAGGGCCTGTACGCCCGGCAGCGGGCCGGCGAGCTGGCCGGGCTGACCGGGGTGGACGCGCCGTACGAGCCGCCGACCGCCGCGGACGCCGTCGTCCGGACGCAGGAGCAGACGCCGGAGGAGTCGGTGGAGCAGCTGCTGGGCCTGCTGCGCGAGCGCGGCCTCGTCGGGAGCGCGGCGTGACGACCACCTCGACCACCTCGACCACCTCGGCCGCGCTCGACCAGCTCGACGTCCTCGAGGCGGAGAGCATCCACGTGATGCGCGAGGTCGCCGCGGAGTTCGAGCGGCCGGCGCTGCTGTTCTCCGGCGGCAAGGACTCGATCGTCATGCTGCGCCTGGCCGAGAAGGCGTTCTGGCCGGCCCGGCTGCCCTTCCCGCTCGTCCACGTCGACACCGGGCACAACTTCGACGAGGTGCTCGCGTTCCGCGACAGCCGGGTCGCCGAGCTCGGCGCCCGCCTCGTGGTCGGGTCGGTGCAGGACGACATCGACGCCGGTCGCGTGCACGAGGTGCCGGGCGGGCTGCGCAATCCGCTGCAGACGACCACGCTGCTGCGCACGATCGAGGAGAACCGCTTCGACGCGGTCTTCGGCGGAGCGCGCCGCGACGAGGAGAAGGCCCGGGCCAAGGAGCGCTTCTTCTCCTTCCGCGACGCGTTCGGCCAGTGGGACCCGAAGAACCAGCGCCCGGAGCTGTGGGACCTCTACAACGGCCGGCACAACCCGGGCGAGCACATCCGGGTCTTCCCGCTGTCGAACTGGACCGAGCTCGACGTCTGGCGCTACATCGCCCGGGAGGGCATCGCGGTGCCGTCCATCTACTACGCGCACGAGCGCGAGGTGTTCGAGCGCGACGGGATGCTGCTCGCGGTCACGGCGCACTCGCTGCCGCGCGACGGCGAGCAGGTGACGTCGCGGCTGGTGCGCTACCGCACCGTCGGCGACGCGTCCTGCACGGGCGCGGTCGCCTCCCCGGCCCGGACGCCGGACGAGGTCGTCGAGGAGGTCGCGGTCACCCGGCTCACCGAGCGGGGCGCGACCCGCGCCGACGACCGGGCCAGCGAGGCCGCGATGGAGGACCGGAAGAAGGAGGGCTACTTCTAGTGACTGTCATTCCCGGGGCCACTCCGTGACCGATCT
The DNA here is from genome assembly GCA_030773675.1 of Actinomycetota bacterium. The sequence goes on along the minus strand of JALYMN010000059.1, from coordinate 5,144 downwards.
CCTCCGGTTCGCCACCGCCGGCTCGGTGGACGACGGCAAGTCCACCCTCATCGGCCGCCTGCTCTACGACAGCAAGTCGGTCTTCCAGGACCAGCTCGAGTCGGTCGAGCGCACCAGCGCCGACCGCGGCGACGACTACACGAACCTGGCGCTGCTCACCGACGGCCTGCGGGCCGAGCGCGAGCAGGGCATCACCATCGACGTCGCCTACCGCTACTTCTCCACGCCGCGCCGGTCGTTCATCGTCGCCGACACTCCCGGGCACGTGCAGTACACGCGCAACATGGTCACCGGTGCGTCGACGGCCGACCTGGCGCTCGTGCTCGTCGACGCGCGCAAGGGCGTCGTCGAGCAGACCCGTCGGCACGCCTCGCTGTCGGCCCTGCTGCGCGTGCCGCACCTCGTGCTCGCGGTCAACAAGATGGACCTCGTCGGCTGGGACCGCGCCGTCTTCGACCGGATCGTCGCCGACTTCGTCGCCTTCGCCGAGCGGCTGCACAGCGCGCCGGAGTTCGCCGGGCGGCTGCCGGACGTCGTCGCCGTCCCGATCGCGGCGCTGCATGGCGACAACGTCGTCGACCGCTCGCCGCAGACGCCCTGGTACGACGGCCCGACGCTGCTTGAGCACCTCGAGACGGTGGAGGTCGACCGCGACGAGGCGCACACCCGCAGCGCCCGGTTCCCGGTGCAGTACGTCATCCGGCCGATGTCGACCGAGCGCCCGGACTACCGGGGCTACGCGGGCACGCTCGCGTCAGGTCGGCTGCGCCCCGGCGACGAGGTCGTCGTCCTGCCCAGCGGGCGGCGCAGCACGGTGGCGACGATCGACACCTTCGACGGCGAGCTCGAGCAGGCGCTGCCGGGGCAGGCGGTGACGGTCCGGCTCGCCGACGAGGTCGACGTGAGCCGGGGCGACCTGCTGGCCGCGGCCGACGACGCACCCACGCCCGTGTCGACCTTCGAGGCCACCGTGTGCTGGATGGCGGAGGCCCCGCTCACGCCCGGCCGCCGCCTGCTGGTCAAGCACACCACCCGCACCGCCAAGGCGATGGTCACGGCGCTGCGCGACCGGCTCGACGTCACGACGCTCGCGCACGAGCCGGTGGAGCGGCTCGAGCTCAACGACATCGGCCGGGTCACGCTGCGCACGGCGAGCCTGCTCGCGGTCGACCCCTACGCGGTGGACCGGCGCACGGGCGCGTTCATCCTCCTCGACGAGGGGACCGGCGGCACCGTCGCCGCGGGGATGGTTGCCGGCCCGGCGTGACCGCCGTCGCCGCGAGCCGGTCAGGTCGTCTTCGGCGGCCAGACGCTCGTCCAGCTGCGCGGGTCGTGCGACAGCCGGGTGACCTGCTCGGGCAGCCGGCCCTGCACGACCTGCTCGAGCGTGGTGAGCTCCAGCACCTGGCGCAGCGCGGCCCGCACGGCGACCCAGACGTCCTGCAGCCGGCCCGCGGGCCCCTCGTAGGCGAGCTCCTCCGGCCGGTGGCCGTGCACGAGCGCCAGCGGCCCGTCGGTCACCCGGACGACGTCGGCCATCGTGATCGCGTACGGCGGCCGGGCCAGCCGGTGCCCGCCGTCCGGCCCGCGCCGGCTCTCGACGATGCCGGCGCGGCGCAGGTCGAGCAGGATCTGGTCGAGGAACGTCCGCGGCACGCCCTGGGCCTCGGCGATGGCTCCGGCCTTCACGGCGCAGCCGTCCGGGGCGACGGCGAGCACGCACAGCGCGCGCAGCGCGTAGTCGGAGCGGGCGGAGATCTGCACCGGTGCACTGCAGCACAGGACGCGCGTCACAGGGGCCGGCAGGCGCTGAAGTTGACTGAGCCGGGCGACAACGTCGAGACTGGCGGCATGTCCCCGGCTCCTCGTCTGCGCGCGCCCCGCGGCGCGCTCGTCGAGGGCTGGGGCCGGACGCCGTGGGTCGGCTGGTGCGTCGACTCCTGCCGCCCCGGCACGCGATGTCTCGGAGAGCTCGTCCCGCTCTCCTAGCCGTCCGTCCTGCCCGAGGGGCACCCTTGACCGTCCGGGACCTCCTGCTCGTCCTGTCCGCGCTCGTCCTCACCGCCGGCTGCGCCGTCACCGATGCGTCCGCCCGCGGTCACGCGTCCACGTCCTACGTCGACGAGGGGCCGGCGTCCACGCTGCGGCTCGGTTACTTCGCCAACGTCACCCACGCCGGGCCGGTGTACGGCGTCGCCACCGGCACCTACGCCGGCGCCCTCGGCGACACCGACCTCGAGACCCAGGTGTTCGGCGCCGGTCCGGCGGCGGTCGAGGCGCTGTTCGCCGGCAGCGTCGACGCCGCCTACCTCGGGCCCGGCCCGGCCGTGAACGGCTTCGTCCGGAGCGGCGGCGAGGCCCTGCGGATCGTCGCGGGAGCCACCTCCGGCGGCGCCGCCCTCGTCGTCGACGAGGCGATCACCTCGCCCGCGCAGCTCGAGGGGGAGGTGGTGGCCAGCCCGCAGACCGGCGGCACGCAGGACGTCGCGCTGCGCACCTGGCTGGCCGACCAGGGCTTCGAGGTCGACGAGGCCGGCGCGGGCGACGTGACGATCCGGGCGCAGGAGAACGCGCAGACCCTGCAGGAGTTCACCGCCGGCCGCATCGCCGGGGCCTGGGTGCCCGAGCCGTGGGCCTCGCGACTGGTGCGGGAGGGCGGCGGCACGGTCCTCGTCGACGAGGAGGACCTCTGGCCGGGCGGGAGGTTCACGACCACCCTGCTCGCCGTGCGCACGCAGTACCTGCGCGAGCACCCCCAGACGGTGCGGGCGCTGCTGCAGGGGCAGATCGCGGCCGACGAGGCGATCGCCGCCGACCCGGCGGAGGCTCAGCGCGTCGTCAACGCGCAGCTCGAGCAGGTCACCGGCAAGGCGCTCGAGCCCGCGACCGTCGAGCGGGCGTTCGCGAACATCGAGATCACCGAGGACCCGCTCGCGGCGACGCTGCGCACCACCGCCGAGCACGCCTTCGCCACCGGGCTGGTGAAGGAGGCCGACCTGCGCGGCATCTACGACCTCACGCTCCTGCGCGAGGTCCTGGGGCACGACGTCGACGACGCCGGCCTCGGCGACAGCACCGCTCCCACCCCCGCTCCGACCGCCGCTCCAACCGTGCAGGAGGGCTGAGCAGCATGACCGTGCTCCAGCAGCAGACCGCCGCCACCGCCGAGGCTCCCGTTCCGGCGGTGCGCGTGTCCCACGTCGTCAAGCGGTTCGGCGACGGCCCGAGCGTCCTCGACGACGTCAGCCTCGACGTCGCGCCCGGCGAGTTCCTCTGCCTGCTCGGCGCCTCTGGCTGCGGCAAGTCCACGCTGCTCAACCTGATCGCGGACCTCGACCGGCCGACGTCTGGCACCGTGGAGGTGCCCGGCGGCCGCCCGGCGCTGATGTTCCAGGAGCCGGCGCTGTTCCCGTGGCTCACCGCCGCGCAGAACGTCGAGCTCGCGCTGCGGCTGCGCGGGATCGGCAAGAAGGAGCGCAAGGCGCGCGTCGCCGACCTGCTCGGCCTGGTCCGGCTGGGCGGCGCCGGCGACAAGCGGGTGCACGAGCTGTCCGGCGGCATGCGGCAGCGGGTGGCCATGGCGCGCGCGCTCGCCCAGGACAGCCACGTGCTGCTCATGGACGAGCCGTTCGCCGCGCTCGACGCGATCACCCGTGACGTGCTGCACGAGGAGCTCGTCCGCATCCGCGAGTCGCAGGACCTCACCGTCGTGTTCGTCACCCACAACGTGCGCGAGGCCGTGCGGCTCGGCGACCGGGTCGTCCTGCTGTCCTCCCGGCCCGGACGGGTCGCCCGCGAGTACGACGTCCCGTGCGCCCACCCGCGGCGCATCGAGTCGCCCGAGGTGGCCTCCATGTCGGTGGCGATCACCGAGGACCTGCGCACCGAGATCCGCCGGCACGGAGGCTCCTCGTGAGCACCCCCACCGCGCAGCGCGACGACCTCGCCTCGCTCGAGGCCGGGCTCGACGCGCTCGAGACGCCGGTCGAGCGCAGCGCCCGGCCGCGCCGGCTGGTGTCGGCCGCCTGGCCGCCGCTGGTCGCCGTCGCGCTGTTCCTGCTCGCCTGGGAGCTCACCTACCGCAGCGGGGTCAAGCCGCCGTACGCGCTGCCGTCGCCCGCCGACGTCGGCCTGGTGCTGCTCGACCAGCTCCGCACCGGCCGGCTGCTCGAGGCGATGTGGACGTCGCTGTCGCGCGGCGCCTCGGCGTTCCTCGTCGCCGTCGCCGTCGGGACGCCGCTCGGGCTGCTGCTCGCCCGGGTGCCGCTCGTGCGCCGGGGCATCGGGCCGATCGTCAGCGGCCTGCAGAGCCTGCCGTCGGTCGCCTGGGTGCCCGCCGCGATCATCTTCTTCGGCATCGGCGACGCGGCGATCTACGCGGTGGTGCTGCTCGGCGCCGTCCCGTCGATCGCCAACGGCATGGTGTCCGGCATCGACCAGGTGCCGCCGCTGTTCAGCCGGGTCGGTCAGGTGCTGGGCGCTCGCGGGCTGACCGCGGCGCGCTTCGTGCTGCTGCCGGCCGCGCTGCCCGGCTACGTCGGTGGGCTGCGGCAGGGCTGGGCGTTCTCCTGGCGCTCGCTCATGGCCGCCGAGCTGATCGTCACCTCGCCCGAGCTCGGTGAGGGCCTCGGGCAGCTGCTCGACCAGGGGCGGTTCCAGGCCGACATGAGCCTGGTGTTCGCCGGTATCCTCGGCATCCTCGTCGTCGGGATCGCCGTCGAGTTGCTGTTCTTCGCACCGCTCGAGCGCCGGGTGCTGCGCCGGCGCGGCCTGGTCGGGGCGCGACACTAGGAGGGTGCGCTTCCCCCTGTCGCTCGACCTCGCCGGACGGCGGGTGCTCGTCGTCGGCGGGGGAGCGGTCGCCGCGCGTCGGGTCCGATCGCTGCTCGACGCGGGCGCCGCGGTCGAGGTGGTCGCGCCGTCGGTCGCCCCGGGGTTCCCGTCCGTCCCGGTCGCGGCGCGGGCCTTCGCGCCGTCCGACGTCGACGGCGCCTGGCTGGTGCTCGCCTGCACCGGGGTCGTGGACGACGAGGTCGCGGCCGCCTGCGAGGCGGCACGGGTGTGGTACGTGCGGGCCGACGACGCGACGGCCTCGCCCGCCTGGGTGCCGGCGGTCGCGCGGGTCGACGACGTCGTCGTGGCCG
>JALYMN010000058.1 GCA_030773675.1 Actinomycetota bacterium | reverse complement strand
CCCCAGCGGGTGCGCCAGATGCACGTTCGCGCCCAGCTCGGCGAGCACGTCCGCGGCCCAGTACCAGCCGTAAGTCGCCTCCAGCACCACCTCCGGCGCCTCGCCGGCCCGGGCCATCACGACGCGCAGGTACTCCGGGTCGTTGCTGATCCGGGTCGTCTCCAACGTCTGCCCGGACTCGGTCATCCGCACCAGCACCGACCGGCGGCGGTGCAGGTCAATACCGACGATCTGCCGTCCCTCGTAGGCTTCGCTCACAGGGGCCTCCTTCATCGTTGGTGTGAGCACCCCCGAGACTGCCTCGGGACGTCACGGGGAGCGGAGGCCCCGCTCCTTCATCGCATCAAGGGGGGTCGTTCCCGCCGACGGAGGATGCGCCGGTCCTCGCCGTCGTCAAGCAGACCGCGCTCGACGACGGCTGCGGGTCGGCGCTGCGACAGGGCGTCGGGAACGGGCCGAAGAACGGTAAGGGAGATCAGCTGCGGCTGGCGTAGAGTCGGCGCCGGCGGGTCCGGGGAGTGACTTCTCCAAAGCGTCGACGTTGGGGTTGAAGTCGGCCGCGCTGGAGCCAGTAGCCGCCCCCGCTTGTCCTCCCGGGCCCGCTTCCTGCGGTACTACTGACCGCTGGCGTTTCTGGTCGTTCACCAGCTGCGTGTACACGATGTCGGACAGCCGCCGCTTGAGCGCCCTCATCGCCTCCATAGTCGTCTTACCCGCCGTGATCTTGCGCCGGTAGTAGGCCCGGCCCTCGGTGTCGTTGCGCAGCTGCACGATCGCCATGACGTGGAGCACCCGGTTGATCCGCCGGTTCCCGGCCCGGGACAACCGGTGCCGCCGCTGCTCTCCGGAGGAGGCGTCCAGCGGAGCGGTGCCGTTCCACGACGCGAAGTGCCCGCGGCTCGGGAAACGCGAGACGTCTCCGATGTCGCCGAGCAGCCGCGCCGCACCGGACGGACCGATGCCGTTCAGCTCGAGCAGGGTGCTGCCCGTCGCCTCGACCAGCTCGGTCAGCTGCGCGTTCGCGGTCTTGATCTTCTTATCGATCGCCGCAAGCTCACCGACGAGCTCAGCGGCCAGCAGACGGCGGGTCTTGCCCACGACGTCGCGCGGGCGCACGGTCGCCAGCAGCGCCTTGGCCTGCGTCGCCGACAGGAACTTCTTCGCACCGCCAGCGACCAGCTCGACCAGCAGGCGGTGCAGCCGGTTCACCGTCAGGGTCCGCGCGGCGCCGAGCTCGTCTCGGCGGTCGACCAGCAGCCGCAGCGCGACCGTCGCGTCATCGACCCGCACCGCCCGCAGGCCCGGCGTACGCAGCGCCACGACAGCGACCGAGTGCGCGTCGGTGGCGTCGGTCTTGCGTCCCTGCCCGGTGGAGAACACCCGCACCCGCGCGGACAGCTTGGCCGGCACGTCCAGCACTGGCTCACCGTCAGCGACCAGGCGCTGCGCCAGATGACGACCCACGCCCTGACAGCCCTCGACCGCCCACAGCCGCTCCGGCCACCGCCGTCCCGCGGCCAACAGCTGCCGGTAGCCCTCACGGTCGGTGCCGAATCTGCCAGTCGCGAGCACCCGCTCCTGCTCGTCGCAGACCTCTATCGTCGCGGACCGCTTGTGCGGGTCCATTCCGATCACCACTCGCGCCATTTCGCTGCTCCCTCGCTCGGACGGCGCTTGTCGACGAGGAGGGCAGCGCTACTTCGAGCTGGGCAGACCCCTCTTGAGCCTCACCTCGTCACGGTGCCCGGCGGGCGCACACCATGAGAGAGCCACACCATCCAGCCGCGGGCAGCCGATGAGAGAGCGACCCGCCGGACACCTCGGCCCCAGCCTGGCCAGACCAGGGCCGCGGGTCCAGTCTCAAGTAGCCGCTGAGCGCTGGCCGCCATCCCTGCCCGTTCCGCTGCAGGCTCCTGAGCGGTACGCACCTCCGCAGGCGGGCGACCGCCGCTGCCGAGCTGAGTGCGGCGCGAGTCGATGTGCCGCCGCCGTCCTTCGGGGGCAGGGCCGCTTCGAGAGCACGCCGCCCGCGGCGCCGGAGACGGGAGCAGCGTATGACTCACGAGGACGACGTAAGCAACAAGCTCACGAGGGCCACGTCCTGGGTCGTTGAGGAGTTCGCCTGCCTGGACGACCTTCTTCAGGGCCTTGGGTGCACGCCCCGTGCGGAGAAGCACGGGCTATGTCTACGAGTCGGCCGGTCGCGCTGCCGTCCACGTGCACGTCAAGCTCAAACACTTGGCAGTCGGTCTCCCTAGGGAGATGCGGCCGGAGGTCGACGCGCTCAACATCGTCCCGAGCGCTCAACGGAGACAGGCCTGGCTCACCTATCAGCCGGGCACCTGCGACCGCGAAGAACTCGAGGGACTGCTGCTGCGCGCCTGCGATATCGCGGCGGCGTCAGGGCCGAGGCGGGCCGGGCCGGGCGGCCTGGCCCCTGCCCGCGCCGGCGTCGCTCCTGTGGAGCCCGACGACGACGCGGACCTGGCACTCGTCCTCAAGGTGGTGCGTGCCTACGCGGAGCACGCGTCGGTAACCGGTCGCGCCTCGGGCACCAAGGTCGTCCGCGAGGCGATCTTCCTCGCGTGGGAGCAGCCGCGCCTGCCCAGCGGGGGCAAGTACTCGCCCCGGCTTCCGCACTCCCCGTCGGCGCGCGCGCACCGGCGCACCGGGCACCGCAGGGGACTCGTCTTCGAGCACGTCCTCCCGATCTCCATCGTCGTCCGCCGCCTGCTGGAGGACGTCCCGGCCGACGAGCAAGCGCTGCGCGCGGTCCTCGACGCGGCGGCTGACCGGGTGATCGTGACGAAGGAGGAGGACAAAACCATCACCACGGCGGGCTTCGGCGCGCGGGTGCCGGACGAGGACGACCCGTGGACCCGTTACGCCTGCCTCGGGCTGACGAAGGCGGACTTCGTTCCCCTCGCCGCGTGACGACTGCCGAGACCATGAAGAATCTGCCTCGTTCGCAGGACGTACGGAGCTTCCGCGCTTCTTGTTCAGCAGCGTCCCCTCATGCCGGGGAGCGTCAAGCCGGCTGCCGCCCGTGAACACGGCCTTGCGTCAGGTTCTGCTGTGCCACCTACCCTCGACACCATGGGCGGGACGACCACTCCCCGGGAGCTTGCGAAGGAGCTCGGTGTCAGTGACCGCGCCGTCAGGCACTGGCTACGCGGTCAAGGCTGACAAGCGGTCCCGTACGCCCGGTGGCACCTGACGGCGGAGCAAGCTGCCCAGGTGAGGGCTCACTTCCGTCGCTGAAGCCTGAGCCTCAACGTCCGCTAATGCCGCTGAACAGCGCGGTGGTGGCCGCCGTCCAGAAGCGCCCGCTACGGCCCGTTGGGAGCGACCGGCAGCGAGGGTCTCGCGACGATCGGAAACTCGACGAGCGGAAGGGCTCAGCTCAGCAGCCGCCACGGCCAGCCGTCAGACAGGTGCGCGCAGGTACTCGGACTCCAGGACGAGGTCCTTGATGAGGTTCTGGTACTCGACGTGCGCGTCGTGCTCGACGGTCCGCCAGGTGCGTCCCTCCTCGCGGGACATGAACGCCCGGTACTCCGGGGCGCCGGGAAAGCGCACGTTGTCGGCGACGACGACCGTGCCGGG
>JALYMN010000057.1 GCA_030773675.1 Actinomycetota bacterium | reverse complement strand
GGACGGTGACGGACCGCTACGACCGCCACGGCCACGCCTACGTGCGGTACGACGCGCTCGTGCGGGCCAACGGTTGCCCGGTGCTGAGGGCCGACCACACGGCGATCTACCGCCTGGCGCCGTGACGTCCGTCAGCCGGGGGGATGCCCCGCCGGATCCCGCCGACGGCGGCGGGCTTGTCGAGTCGGAAGCCGGGAAGGCTGCGCGGTGGCAGCGACGACGACGCGGGAGGACAGCCATGCACCCCGATCCCCGACCCGGTGAAGAGGACGTCGACCGCGACGACGGCGAGGCGCTGTCCCGCGCGACTGGCGGCGTCGACAGCGACCTCGACGACGCAGCAGGCACGACCGGCACCGGCGAGGCCGAGGAGTTCGTCGGGCGGGTGGCGGGTCAGGACGAGGGCTACGCGGGCGAGACCGGGGCGGAGCGCCGCGCCGCCGCCGAGGGCGGCTGAGCGCTCAGTCGCGAGGGCGGCGTCCGATCTTCGAACCGAGCCAGGTGATCGGGTCGTACTTGCGGTCCACCACGCGCTCCTTGAGCGGGATGATGCCGTTGTCGGTGAGGTGGATGCCCTCGGGGCACACCTCGCTGCAGCACTTGGTGATGTTGCAGTAGCCGAGCCCGAAGTCCTCCTGCGCCGCCCTGCGGCGGTCGACCACATCGAGCGGGTGCATGTCGAGCTCGGCCAGCCGGATGAGGAAGCGCGGGCCGGCGAATGCCTCCTTGTTCTCCTCGTGGTCGCGGATGACGTGGCACGTGTCCTGGCACAGGAAGCACTCGATGCACTTGCGGAACTCCTGAGGCCGCTCGACGTCGACCTGCTGCATGCGGTGGCTGCCGTCCTTCTCCCGGCGACGGGGCGTGAACGCCGGGATCTGCGCGGCCTTGACGTAGTTGTACGACACGTCGGTCACCAGGTCCCGGATGACCGGGAACGTGCGCAGCGGCGTGACGGTGATGGGCTCGTCCTCGGCGAACGTGCTCATCCGGGTCAGGCACATGAGGCGCGGACGGCCGTTGATCTCGGCGCTGCACGAGCCGCACTTGCCGGCCTTGCAGTTCCAGCGCACCGCCAGATCGCCAGCCTGCGTCGACTGCAGGCGGTGGATGATGTCGAGCACCACCTCTCCCTCGTTCACCTCCACCGTGAACGTCTCGAGGTCGCCGCCGGAGGCGTCGCCGCGCCAGACCCGGAACGTCGCGTCGTAGCTCATGCGGGGACCTCCTCGAAGATCTCAGCCAGCTCCGGCGGCATCTCCGGCAGCGGCTGGTGCTTGACCGCGACGGTCCCGTCGCCGGTCCAGGTGCAGATCAGGTTCACCTTCGCCCACTCCTTGTCCGCGGCGGGGAAGTCGTCGCGCGTGTGCCCGCCGCGGCTCTCCTTGCGCTCGAGCGCCGCCCGCGCGATGCACTCGCTGACGGTGAGCATGTGCGGGAGATCGAGGGCGAGGTGCCAGCCCGGGTTGTACTGCCGGTGTCCCTCGACCGACAGCCGCGCCACGCGCTCCTTCAGCTCCTCGATGCGCACGAGCGCCTGCTCGACCTCGGACGCGGTGCGGATGATGCCGACCAGGTCGTTCATCGTCGTCTGCAGGTCGTGCTGCACCGTGTAAGGGTTCTCGCCGCCGTCGCGCTCGAACGGCGCGAGCGCCGCGCGCGCGGCGTCCGACAGCGCCGCGTCGGACAGCTCCGGACGTGTACGGCGGCGCTGCGCGTGCCACATCGCCGCCATGCCGGCGCGGCGACCGAACACCAGCAGGTCCGACAGCGAGTTGCCGCCGAGCCGGTTGGAGCCGTGCATCCCGCCGGCGACCTCGCCCGCGGCGAACAGGCCGGGCACGCGGGCGGCGGCGGTGTCCGGGTCGACCTCGACCCCGCCCATGACGTAGTGGCAGGTCGGCCCGACCTCCATCGCCTCGATCGTGATGTCGACCTCGGCGAGCTCCTTGAACTGGTGGTACATCGACGGCAGCCGCTTGCGGATGTACTCCGCCGAGCGCCGTGAGGCGATGTCGAGGAAGACGCCGCCGTGCGGCGATCCCCGGCCCGCCTTCACCTCGGCGTTGATGGCCCGGGCGACCTCGTCGCGCGGCAGCAGCTCAGGCGGGCGACGGTTGTTCTTCTTGTCGTCGTACCACCGGTCGGCCTCCTCCTCCGTCTCCGCGGTCTCCTTGCGGAAGAAGTCGGGGATGTAGTCGAACATGAAGCGGTTGCCGGCGGAGTTCTTCAGCACGCCGCCGTCGCCGCGCACGCTCTCGGTGACGAGGATCCCGCGCACGGACGGCGGCCAGACCATCCCGGTCGGGTGGAACTGGACGAACTCCATGTCGACGAGCGAGGCCCCGGCCTGCAGGGCCAGGCTGTGCCCGTCGCCCGTGTACTCCCAGGAGTTCGACGTGACCTTGTAGGACTTCCCGATCCCGCCGGTGGCCAGGACGACGGCCGGGGCCTCCCAGGCGATGAACCGGCCCGACTCGCGCCAGTAGCCGAACGCCCCGGCGATCCCGCTGCCGGCGTCGTCCGCCGCGCGCAGCAGGCGGGTGACCGTGCACTCCATATAGACGTCGATGCCGAGCGCGACGGTGCGCTGCTGCAGGGTGCGGATGAGTTCGAGCCCGGTGCGGTCGCCGACGTGCGCCAGCCGGGCGAACCGGTGCCCGCCGAAGTCGCGCTGGCTGATCAGCCCGTCCGGCGTCCGGTCGAACAGGGCGCCCCAGTCCTCGAGCTCGCGCACGCGGTCCGGCGCCTCCTGCGCGTGCAGCTGCGCCATCCGCCAGCGGTTGAGCATCTTGCCGCCGCGCATGGTGTCGCGGAAGTGCACCCGCCAGTCGTCCTCCGGGTAGAGGTTGCCCATCGCCGCCGCGATGCCGCCCTCGGCCATGACGGTGTGCGCCTTGCCGAGCAGCGACTTGCACACCACCGCCGTGCGGGCGCCCGCCTCGTGCGCCGCGATCGCCGCGCGGAGCCCGGCTCCGCCGGCGCCGACGACCAGGACGTCGTAGCCGTGCCGCTCCAGCTCGACCATCAGAACAACCTCGGATCGTCGATCGTCCCGGTCGCCAGCAGCCGGACGTAGAGGTCGGTGAGCGCCACGCCCGCGAGCGAGACCCAGGCGAGCTGCATGTGGCGCGCGTTCAGCGCCGACACCCAGGTCCAGAAGCGGTAGCGCAGGGGGTGCCGGGAGAAGGAGTTGAGCCGCCCGCCGACGATGTGCCGGCAGGAGTGGCACGACAGCGAGTACGCCCACAGCAGCGCGGCGTTCACGAGCAGCACAAGGGTGCCGAGGCCGGCGTGGAACCACTCGCCGCGCTCGTCGCGGAAGGCGAGCACGGCGTCGTAGGTGAGGACGACGTTGAACACCAGGCCCAGGTAGAAGAACCACCGGTGGGCGTTCTGGAACAGCAGCGGCGGCCGGGTCTCGCCGGTGTAGCGGCGGTGCGGCTCGGCGACCGCGCAGGCCGGCGGGGACAGCCAGAACGAGCGGTAGTAGGCCTTGCGGTAGTAGTAGCAGGTGAGCCGGAAACCGAGCGGCACCACGAGGATGTAGAGCGCCGGCGAGATCCAGTCCGGTCCGGTGAACAGCTCGGGGAAGGTGTCGCCCTCGCACGCCGTCGTGATGCACGGCGAGTAGAACGGCGAGATGTAGGGCTCGGAGAAGTAGTGCGCGTTCTCGAAGGCGCGCCAGGTCGAGTACGCGACGAAGGCCAGCAGCGCGACGACGGTGAGCAGCGGCTGCAGCCACCAGCGGTCCGTGCGCAGCGTCCGCGCCGCGAGCGCCGCGCGTCCGGGCGAGCGGGTGCCCGGCGGCAGCGTGGCGGTCAAGGCGCGTGCCGCCCGGTGGCCCCCAGTCCCTCGTCCTCGGCGTCGCGCCAGAAGTCGGCGGCGTAGTCGCGGTCCTCGATGACCTGCCGTTGCACCGGCTCCGGGTCGACCCGCTGCGCTCCGCAGAGCAGGTCGAGGTCCTCGTTGAGCCGGCGCACGTCGGCCCGCAGCCGCCGCACGTCGATTCCGCTGCCGAAGTGGGCGTAGATCGCGGCGCAGGCGCTCTCGAGGTTCTTGACTGCCTGCCGGGCCGCGGCGACGTCCTGCTGCAGCGCCATGTCCACCTCCCGGGTGGCTCCGCTCCTGTAGGCGGAGGGGCAGATACAACACCCAAAAACGGCGGTTGGGAAGAGGGAGGACCACCTCGACGCGCAGATCGAGGGCACGAGCGGGCGAACGCCGCAGACCGGGCTGCCGCACGTGCCAAGGTGGCCGGTGACCTCCGTCCCTGCCGCCGCACGCCGTCGCGCGGTGTCGGGCTTCGCGCTGTACGACGTCGCGAACTCCGCCTTCGTCACCACGGTGGTGACCGCCGTCGGCGGCCCCTTCCTCACCGCGCTCGCCGAGGCGCAGGCCGGGGACGACGGGCGGCTCGAGGTGCTCGGCCTGTCGCCGCGCGCGGGCAGCCTCTACGCCTACGCCACCAGCCTATCGGTGCTGCTGCAGGTGCTCGCGCTGCCGCTGCTCGGCGCGGCCGCCGACCGCCCCGGCGGCAAGCGGCGCCTGCT